>JAJSZO010000005.1:10693-27030 GCA_030262795.1 Deltaproteobacteria bacterium
GCTTTATTCACTACTCACACATTAACATGCTCACCCGGCTTAATATCAATGACCCTGACTTCCGGGGCCAGCTTGCGCGTCTGTTCCTTAAAACTGTCGCTGGTTTGAACAAGGACAGGAAATGTGCCGTAGTGTTCGGGGATGACAATCTTTGGGCTGATGAGTTTGCAGGCAAACGCCGCTTCATCGGGTCCCATGGTAAAAACCCCGCCAATAGGCAAAATGGCTATATGAGGCTTGTAGAAGTCTCCAATGATGGTTTTCATATCTCCCATTAATGATGTATCCCCTGAATGATAGATTCTTAACCCGTTTTCAAATTCCATGATATAACCCACGGCTTCTCCCACGAAACGGTTGGCTCCTTCAAATCCGGTCAACTGGGCTCCCGCGGAATGGAATGCCTCAACCATGGTTATCTTGATCCCGTCAAAATCAGCCGTAGCCCCTTTGTTGCCCAGAGTAAAGGTCTGACAATTTGCTCCGGGGATCTCGGTCTTGATGAAAAAGCTCAATTCCCATGGAGCCACGACCTTTGGCCTGTAGGCAGCTATCAGCTCCTTCGCATCCGGCAGCATGAAGTGGTCCACATGACCATGTGTCCAAAGAACCAGGTCAACTGCACCCAATCCTTTCTTTTTCCTGTATTTTCCAGGACACTTGGGATTGGTACTGATCCACGGATCCAACAGGATATTTTTTCCTTTGCACGAGGTAAACAGAAAGCTTCCATGTCCCAGCCATTCTATGCCGACTTTGCCGTCGCGGACAGACGTTTTTTCAACCGCATGGGCAGTGTTTTGTTCAAAAAAACCTTGCAAACCGACCATCCCGATGGTCGCTCCCAGACCCATAAAAAATTCCCTTCTCGAAACGCCCATTTTTTTCTTATCTCCTTTTCTCAATTCCTCAATCCTGCTATTTTTGAATCTTAGGGTTCGCCCAAAAATTAAATTTATAGTATAGGAATTTCCTATTTTATGCCTAATGAATTCAGTATCATAGGATATAGGTAAATTTTTTCAGGTGTCGAGGCACTCGTATGACAAGGCGCGAGGAGGACGAATAGCAAGCTTGCGTGTAACAGAATCATCGGTGATTTTTGATTGTTTTGCAGGGACTACCGAAAAAAGACTCCCTGCGATAGAATTGTGGATTTTCGCAATAAGTCGGATTGAAATTTTGTCAGACGTGCATAATCGGAGGCATCCGCCCAAAGCGTTTCGATTTTATCAACCAATTCTTCCATAATAAAAGCAGCCTTCTCTTTTGTCAGTCCGAAAAGACCCGCTTCCGATAGAGCATTTTTTACTGTGCTCAGGCGGCCCTGTTTTCCTACAATCATGGCCTGATTGGCAGTCAGTCCGGATCGAAGCATTGGGCAAATATCATAGGCAGGAGTTAGCTGATAAAACGTTCCATCCCAAAAAAACGCATGGTTTCTGGCATGATCATCATTATTTCCAATTAAAATGTTAAACATCATGCGTCGAAAAAGCTGGGCGTTACTTTGATCAGCATTTTTTCCATACCGCCTTATCAGGCCCGTCAGATCCAAATAGGAAGCAAGTCGGCTTTCGCTTTCATGGAGTTGTAAAGCTGTCAGGCCGCTGATCATAAATCGTCTTTTTATGCCGCTATCCCCATTAATGCGATCAAACCTTTCAACCAGCAAAACATCCTTTCCCAGTGATTCAATCAATCGTAAGGCAGGCACATGAATTTGGCACTGCCCGGCCAGCCACATGGCAGCCAATTCGCTTCGTACCACCGGATACTGGTCAGTGGTGGAACTAAATTTGGCAATCCAGCTTGATTGATTGTCATAAAGCAACGCTTTCGGTCTGGCACCACCTACACTGGAGCCATGCATCAAAGCAATGGCCAGGGTGTCCGGCAGCGGTTGTCCATTTTCGATTAATTCGGCTGCTTCAACCAGTTGGTCAATCGTTGCTGTTTCTGTTTTTTTAGACGGATAATGATCAGATGATTTTGTCATGACCAAAGCGCCTATGCGATCTGATCCGGCATTTATCAAGTAATCAAGCTCGGTGACTGTTCTTTGATTCAGTCGATATAAAAGTACTCTTCTTCCCCAGGCGTCAGGTGATGCATCCCGGATTACACCGTGCATCTCGCCGAATCTCGGGCGGAAAACACCGCTTTCCAAAGGCATCTCTCGTATATCCAATGAAATCGCATTTTTTCTTTCAAGATAACTTTTGCCATAATAAAATTGCAGTTCTCCGGTATTTTCCTGTAATTTGCCGCATAAAACCGGTTTGGTTTCATCCGGAAACCAGATCCAGACAAAAGCTTCAGAAGTCATTGTCTATATCATCCTTTTTTGTTCGAATCCGTTCCGGTAAATGTTTGCTAAGTTTTTCCAGAAATACGGCAACAGATGAGTCAACATGCAATCCGGCAAAATCACACCAGGATAGTACCGGCAGTCCCAGTATCCATGCAGCCGTAAGATAATATCCGATCGCTATTTCCGGTGCGCCCTGTTCCATCCGGACGATGGTCATTCGTCCCACACCCACACGATTTGCCAATTCTGCCTGTGTAAATCGCCTTTCCTTGCGCCCGGAGGCAATCAGCATACCTAATTCTTTAAGCGCTTGACGAACCGGCAATGGCATGTGGTTTCCAATTGGTTTTCGAGCCATTATCATACCATTAAAAACGGGGACGAATTAATCCTCAAATCTATGCGCCTATTTGGGAAAATTATTTCGTCCCCGTTCCTTATAATGATTTACATATAGATACCATATAGTCTTAATGCACTATATATAAATCATTTTATACCGTGTCAAATTGTTTTTTAGGTGCGAGAGAATTAATTGCGAAAATTGCCAAATAGCTCATGTCACCAAAAGGACACCCAGAACCTCGTGAGATCAGACTTTGAATTCTGCAATAATTTTTTCCAGATCTGACGCTAACTTCGCAAGTTTTTCAGCATTCATTTCTACTTGAGAACTGTTGTTCGCAATTTCTCCGGCATTCTGACTTACCTCGGTAATATCGCGTGCTATTTCATCGGAAACAGTAGAGCTTTGAGCTACGTTCTCGTTCACCTCGGAAATTCCTTGTGCTGCCTGACTCACATTTTCCGCTATTTCATTTGTAGTTACGTTCTGTTCTTCAACTGCGCCTGCAATCGCAGAGACAATATCACTTACATTGTTGATAACTTGCGTTACTTGTTTTGTTTCTGCAACGGTCATGTCTGTTGCTTCCTGAATCTCTTCAATCTGTTTATGAATTTTTTGCGTCGCTTCAGCAGTTTGTCTCGCCAGTTCCTTGATTTCATTCGCTACAACGGCAAATCCTTTGCCGGCTTCTCCTGCCCGCGCTGCTTCTATCGTGGCGTTAAGAGCCAGCAGTTTGATCTTTTCCGAAATTTCTGTGATTATCTCATTTACCTTGCTGATCTCATGTACAGCACCGCCAAGTGCATTTACTTTGTCAGATGATGTATGAACCAGGTTTACCGCATCACGGGTAATTGTCGTAGCCTTTTCTGAATTGTCTGCAATTTTACTTACTGAAGATGACATCTCCTTTATGGCCGTGGCCACAAGGGTTACGTTAGTTGTTGCCTGCTCGCTGGCAGCAGCAATGGAATTCATATTGGTGCTCATCTCTTCCGTAGCAGCAGCAACGCTGGTGGCCTTATCAGATGATTGTTCAGAGACCTTATGCATTTGCACGGAGACAACTGTCAGTTCATCAGATGATGATGAAAGAGTCAAAATGCTGTTTGATATTTGCCTGAGAACACCTGAAAGCTTTTTTACCGTACCGTTTAAGGCATTACCTAAAAGACCGATCTCATCCTTTTGATTGATATCAAGTGTACAGGAAAAATCTCCATCAGACATTTTAGAACTGAAGTTTACATCTTTTTTCAAGGGATTAAGCACTATTCGGGAGATAAGCAAATTCAGCAGGCTGATAACAATAACAATTGTTGCAAGAAATCCAAATGCAATTTTCCAGGATAACGCTGCTATTCTTTTTTCTCCGTTTGCTTGAATTACATCAATCGCTGTTAGATCGTCTGCAATATCTTGAACCATTGCCATTACTCCTACAGTCTTGCCTGAGTAATCACGAATTGGAAAAGAAGTAACATAGAAATCACCGGACTGTTGCGAAAATGTTTTTTGCCGGCCCTGATCCAAAAAATCAGCCTTGATTAACGGATTCGTGATTTCTTTGTTTGTAGAGGCGGTAAAAACATATTTGTCATCAAGCACCGGATATTTAGACCTGTCCTGCAGTTTCGTTGCTATGGGCAGCAAATCTATATTCATATAAACTGCGTAATTGTTGCTTTTATCAATTTTAGTAGCCGTTATTACATTATCAAACGAAAAGAGAATTTCATTTGATCCAAGATGGGAGCCATTCGGCGCCGTAACAGGGGTAATCCCCCGAATGGCAAAACCACCGCGTCCCACTTCAATACCGTGGATCCGCTTGTGATCGGCCCGGTTGATTTCAACCACCGTAGTACGAAAAGAAGATAGATCATCCGATATATCCAGTTTCTTGCCATTTCGTTTGGTCTGCCAGCCATTCCGCCACACTCGAACAAAACTGCGATTGCTGGGAAGATGAAAATGCAGTTTTAGTTCTTTTAAACCGGTATGCCTTTTGTATGCCTGGATGACCGGTTTGATAAATTGACGCAAGTTCTGCCTGGCTTGCTGGATTGTGGGATCGTTTTCATCATCAAGATTGCCGGTTAGGGCTAATTGATACTCTTGTATCACCTGGGGCAATTGTGTAAAAATAGTAGCCTGTCCAATGGCTTTCTTGCCTGCCTTGTCAATATCTCTGTAAATTTGTTTGATTTTATTGTTTGCCGTCTTGTCTAATTCAGCCAGCATCTTTGCTTTAGTGCTTTCGGTCTGCTGGCTGACTATACCGGCAATCATTGAGTAAACTACTAAACAGCCGGCAATACCTATAATGAACATAATTATGCTAAGCGGCAGAAAAAATTTTGTTCTTAGTTTCATGTGCCCTCCGTGTGGTAGTCCCTACAAAGCAATGCAGGTTTAAGAATACCGCCCCTGCCTTGCTTTGTAACCACCTGATTTTACGCCACGTGCTGCCAGAAGCTGTGACATGTAACTTATTGCCCCGCATTGTTTTGTAGGGACTACAGAAAAAACCTCACAACTATATTTTAAACTTCCCCATCTTCTCCTTTAAATCCTCCGCCAGTTTGCTCAACTCTTCCGCGCTCATATTCACCTGTGAGCTGCTGTTTGACATTTCACTTGAGGCCTGGTTTACTTCTGATATATCTTTTGCAATCTCTCCTGATACTGTAGAGCTCTGGGCTACATTCTCGGTTACTTCGGAAATTCCCTGGGATGCCTGAACCACGTTGTTGGCAATCTCTTTGGTTGTTACGGATTGCTCTTCAACTGCTGTGGCAATGGTACCTACGATCTCATTTACTTCGTTTGTAACCTTTGTAATCTGCTCAATCTGGGATACGGTCTCTTCGGTGGAGCTTTGAATACCTTCGATTTTACTTCTTATCTCACTGGTAGCTTCGGCAGTCTGTTTGGCAAGTTCTTTAATCTCGTTTGCCACAACAGCAAAACCTTTACCTGCTTCACCTGCCCTGGCAGCCTCGATTGTGGCATTTAAAGCCAAAAGGTTTGTCTGCTCTGATATCTCGGTAATTGTCTCTGTCACCTTGCCAATCTCTTGTGCTGCTTTTCCAAGTTCATCCACCTTTTCCGAAGCGCTGTGTGTTTCGGAAACAGCTTCACCGGTTATTGCTCTAGCCTTTTCAGTGTTCTGGGCAATTTCATTGATAACAGACGTCATCTCCTCAGCCGATGTTGCAACCAGGCCGACATTGGTTGAAGCCTCTTCAACGGCCGCAGCCACAGAATTCATATTTGAACTCATCTCTTCTGCTGCGCTCGCGACCGTGTCAGATTTTCCGGATGTCTGCTCTGCACCAGCAGACATCTGCCTGGAAATTTCAGACAGATCGGTAGACGAGGTAAACAGCGATTCGGCATTTCCTGCAATATCCTTTATTATTCCCTGAAGTTTTTCCATAAAGGTATTAAAATATTTTGCAAGCTCTCCCAGTTCATCTTTTCTTTTCACCTCAAGTCGTTTAGTAAGATCGCCTTCGGCAATATCTTTAATTATATTAATATTTCTTTTGATCGGTCTGATTACAACAAATGAAAGCAAGAAGTAGATGGACAAACAAAGGGCAATAATGACCACTGCAGTAAATACAACAAGAATAGTTGTCATTGAACTCACGGATTTTGCCTTTAACCTGCCGGTATTTTGTATCATTTCTTGAATGCGGACAGACACCGTATTCATAGAGCCTTCTATAGTGCTGAAACTCAGACCGACTTCAACAAAACCTATCAATTCTTTTTCGAACAAAATTTCCTGTCTGATAATTTCCATATCATTTTGCGCGGTCGCCTGTTTTGTAAGCGGTTTCTTTTCCTTGTCTAAAAAAGTAACGAAAATAACATCCCTGTCTCTGGCACCGTTTTGAGCCAACTCTCCCAGAGCTTCAAAATCATAACCGACAATCAGACTTGAGCCGGTTTGAGCCAATAGCGCTGTAAGCGATTTACCCTTGCGCAAAAGCGCTTGCCGGAGCAAATCATTTTCATTCGACTGTTCGTCTTTAAGACCTCCAATGAAACTTTCGCTTTGCTTTGACATAGCTTTATTTGCGACTGAGATAGTCACCAGGGACATAGCGACAATCAGGACAAGGGCTAATAAAAATACAATCGAAATAAATTTTGCCATAATACTACTTCTCTTAATCATGACTATCCTCCGAAGCATTACATTCTGCTGCCGACAGAGTTATCCGCCAGCAGCCGTCCTGAAATACATTATTCTCCAAAAACGCCGTATTTTATTGTTTTTAAACACTCTGTCACCGGCTCATAATTGAGCGTATCTGTCCAGCCGACAATCTTTGCCGCTTTTGCAGCAGTTGAGTCTGATGATATCTTTTTTAGAGCATTTGCCACCTTTTGTGCTGTTTCCTGTGAGGTTTTGGGACATGCCGCCATGGGCCATTCCGGATATAAACGGGTGCTGTGAACAAAAGGGAAATCATCTTTAACCTGATGTATTATCTTAAACTCACTCATCTTGATTTTTCCTTCGTCCTGCATCCTCTCAAGTGTATCCGTTCTCACCGTTCCGACATCAACAGAACCGTTTTTTACTGCCAGAACAACGTTATCATGCTTCTTCCCTTCTAAAAATGCAGCACAGTCTTTCTTTGGGTCAATGCCATTTTCTACAAGAAGCCGCCATACCATGTGACCTCCGCCAAATGATGAATATTTTACACACATGAATTTCTTCCCCTTGATCTGTAAAATATCGTTGATGCTGCTGTCACTTCGCACAAAAAGAACACCGCCAAATTCCTTTAACGCTTTCCCTTTTCTTGAATTGATTAATGTTGTAACAGATCGAACACCGTATTTTTCCTCCATTGATACATAAAATGCCGAGTTAGCTAGCAGAAAATCAATCTTTCCGGACTTCACCGCCGGTTCAATAGCCATAAACTTAAGGGGTATAATCGTACATTTCTCACCCAGCTTTTCAGTCAGATACGCACCTGTAGCGCCCCATTTTTTCATGCACTTGGGAGCGCCGCGTTTTGCCAGAACTCCAATTTTGATATCAGCTATTGCATTTAAAGAAAAAGAAACACAAAAAACCATTGCCAGACAAACAATAATTCCTATAACCAAAAATCTTTTTTTCATTTCTTTACCCTCCTGTAAGTTAGGAACGTGGACGAAATAACTTCCCCAAGTAGGCGCATGGTTGGGGAAGTTATTTCGTCCACGTTCCTAACTTAGTAATTATGTAATTTCTCAATAACCAGGGCTACTTTAGAGAAAATCCTCCTCAATCTCCCTAATCGCAGGTTGTGGTTGAGCCGACTTTTTTGGTCTTATCCATAGAAACACCACAATGGATATTAGAAAAAGTGCTGGTACATTACGCGAAAACGGATGTCATCCTGACAATCAGGATCTTTTGAGAAGCTTGCCGGATCAAGTCCAAAGGCTGCAGCATCTGCAGCGCATACTTCGTCAAAATGCCTTTTATTTAAACAGATGTCGGCTGTAATATATTGATTAAATCCGTGGAGGTAGTGGTTTATACCCAGTACATACTGTTGCAGGTTATCCTCAACAGCAAAACCGTCATTTAATTTTACGAGCCCCAGCCCGCTTTTGATTGAATCCTCCAAATCGTTGTTTCTAAGCCGTTCTACATAGGCCAGCTTGGCCGTAAGCTCCCATTTTTTTGGAACTATGAAATAGCCGAGGTTCAAACGAGCCCCCCAGCGACGCCAGGTCTCAGAATCAATACCATTCTGGATAAACTTCTCACAAGCGTATTCAAAGTCCGAGGAAAAACCCAGATAACGGAAAAGAAGGGTGCCGGAAAAACCGTAGTTTTCTATATCGTGAATACCGGATTCGGTCCCCATAAAACCTTTCGCAGGATCATCAGAAACTGTATACGAGGTTCCTGTCTTGTCTTTATCCCTGAATCCGGAAAGAATTAAGCTTGCCAGAGGCTCAGTGTTATAACCATAGTCAGACTGGGCAAAGTAATTCTTGAAGGCCTTGGAACCCATTGGTCCTTTGGGGTCAGAACCCGGCAGAAAGTTCATACCGAGGCGGAAGGTATAGAGCATCTCGTCATCAGCATTGTTGTAACCCCGGGTGTCGCGTCCGTCATAGACACCGAGCCAGTAGGTCAAAAAATCCTTTTGACCAAGCATATCAAGATAACCGTTTATGTTAAACCCTTGAGAACGATAAAGGAGAAAACCTCCGGTGGGAAAACCGTTTTTTTGCCTGTGTCCCCCCACGCGCAGCCGCGCATTGCTTCCGGGAAAGTCATAGATGCGATTCCCGAACAAGTCCTTATCAAACTCTGAATCTCCAGTGAAAATAGTACGGTCAGTCCCGTTTTGCCCGAAACCGCTTTGCCAGTATTCGATTCCAAAGGCCGGTACTTTCATCCGTCCGAATTGAATGCGAAATTCCTTCCATTGCTGCCACTGTATGAAGGCATCATGGACATTCACAGCGCTCTGCGGTTCTAATTGAAGATGGACTAAATACTTCCAGGCAGGGGTGGGCGCGGTACCATCTATGAAAAAACGGAGACGGCGCATGCTGAAACTGCTGTAATTTTCAGTATGATCGACATTTTTTCCTGTGGGAGAGCCGTTATACAGGATATCATCATCTGTATCCACATAGGTGTAGCGAAACTGGATACCTGTCCTGAAACGGAATTTATACTCCTGATCGTTTTTGGGATCATCGTATTCTATCCTGAAGCCGTTCTTCCAGTAAGCTTTCATCCTGGGAGTTTTTTCAGCTCCCGCCTGTTTTTTTTCCAATTTTTGCAGTCGTTCCTGGAAAACCCTGATTTCATCCCTCAGTGCCTCGACCTCGTCGGCGCCTGTAGCATTTGATGCCCAAAGAGAAACAGGAAGTGATAAAATAAAACCCACAACAACACTGATACCTACAAAACCAATTTTTTTTAACATTCACTCCTCCTTGCTATAATTGATGTTAATATTATGAGTCCGTAAAACGTGCATCTTCTAAACAAATAGGAAAAATGCGAAAAGGCTTCCTTATGCACGCCTAATACAACAAAATATAGGATGCCCCCCACTTCTGACTTCCCCGTCCAGGGGACCCCATGACCCCGGATCCCCCACAGTTGAAAAAAAGTATCTTGACAAATTAATTGCCGATGTGTACCATCTCGGTATACAAAAAGGAAATAGCAAATGGCAAAAACGGCAATGACACACGCAAGACTTACGCCGGAAATAAAAGAAAAGGCTGAGACCATTCTTAAAAAACTGGGAATTTCCATTTCTGCTGCGTATGAAATGTTTTATCGGCAGATTATTGCTCATCAGGGCATTCCATTTGATTTGCGCATTCCAAATAAAAATACGCTTCAGGCAATGAAGGACGCAAGAAACGGTAAAGGGAAAAAATACGATAGCGTAGAAAAAATGTTTGAAGATATGAAAATTTAATGCTACCGATTCGCCCGACATCCGGATTTAAAAAAGATTTAAAAAGAGCCACGAAACAGAGTCGAAATATAAAAAAACTGCAACAGGTTCTTGAACAGTTGGCCATTCCTGCTTCCTTGCCTTCAAAGTACAAAGACCACAAGCTGAAAGGAGATTGGATAGATTTTCGGGAATGCCATATTGAACCTGACTGGCTACTGATTTATACAATATCAGATTTCGAACTTAGACCGGTTCGTCTTGGCACGCATTCTGAATTGTTTGATTGAACGATCCTAAAGCATCCCCTCAGGTTGCGGATATTATGTCAAGAGCTATGCTGACACGCTTTGCAGCATCAACGTTTTTTTTCGATAAGATATGGCTGATTTCAGATATTTTACCGTTTAATTCTGATACGCTCATTTCCAGGTCCTGAATTGTTTGAGCAGCATTGCATTCGGTCACGTCCATAGCCTCTCGCAGATCTCCGGCAGCTTTGCCCAGTTTTTTTAAATTACTGATTTTATCTAACAAAAGAAACAATTCGTCAAAATTGATCGGTTTTTGAAGATAGTCGAACGCTCCTTGTCTCATCGCTGTTACCGCATTATCTATTGAGGCATAGGCGGTTATTAACACGACATCAGTCTGAGGGGATTTTTCTTTTGTGGCTTGCAGCACTCCTATGCCGTCAACGCCTCCGGGCATCATCAGGTCTGTAAGCACCACATCAAAGCGATATTTTGATATAAAATCAACAGCCTCAACCCCGTTTACAGCTATTGTTGTTTCATACTCCTCAATTTGCAATTTTTTTTCCATAAGCTTGCGTGTAACAGGATCATCATCGACAAAAAGTATTTTAAGATCTTTCATAGTTTTCTCCCCCGTTCCTTACTTTTTCAACTGATAAAATATCGACCTCATGTGCCTTTTTGGCTCAAACCGCGGGCAAATACCGCTCAGGGTTTCCGTTGAGCCAACGATCAAACAACCGTCCGGGGCAAGTAGATCCGCTATCTTGTTAAATAGTTTTTTCCTATCTTCCATGTTAAAGTAGATGGCAACATTTCTACAAAATACTATGTCAAACTTTCCCAAAGCGGCAAAAGGGAGCATTAGATTCAGTTTCCTGAAACTTGCCATAGCTCTTATTTCATCTTTTATTTTCCAGGTATTGCCGCTTAGGCTAAAATATTTCTGCAATTTGTCTTTTGCAAGACCTCGCTCTATTTCAAACTTGTTGTATTTACCGTAACTTGCCTGGGCAACGGCTGCATCGGAAATGTCTGTGCCCAATAGCTTGATATTGTATTTTTTCATATCCGGCAGAAGTTCTTTCAGTACAATGGCGATACTGTAAATCTCCTGACCGGTGGAGCATGCAGCGCTCCAGATACGAATGGATGTTGGTAAAAGCCCGGAAAATTTGGCCGACCTGGCATCAATAATATCCGGCACTACCTTGTGCCGAAGGACTTCAAAAGGGCCGGTGTCACGAAAGAACAGGGTCTCATTTGTGGAAATGGCATCTATGATCTTTATCTCAAGTTTTTTGCCAGGATCAGCCCTGGCTTTTTGATACAATTCACTATATGAAGAAAAACCTTCTTTTTCCAGTAGAGGGCCAAGTCGTGTTTCAAAAAGATATATTTTGGTTTGGTCAAGGTATATTCCTGAAATATCGTATATGTATTTGGAAATTATTTTAATCTCATTTGGTGTGATTTTAGTCATTATCCATTTCCATTATCCATTGGTCATTAACCACTCACTTTACCGTTTTAACAATTTCGTCTGCAATCTTGTTCAATGGCGCAATTACATCAACAATTCCAGCGACAACCGGTTCCCTGGGCATACCATAAACCACGCAACTTGCTTCGTCCTGCGCTATGATTGTAGCGCCGCTGCGCTTCATTAATTTCAAACCAAGAGTACCATCAGCGCCCATTCCTGTCATGATTACGCCGGTAGCCCGACCCACATAATGTTGAGCGATTGATCGAAAAAGATAATCTACAGATGGCTTGCAACTGTTCTCGGGAGGATCATCGGTGATTTTTACTATTCTGCGCTTGCCGTCAGCACCGGCTACAACTTTCATCTGCTTGCCGCCCGGAGCTATGAGGGCAACATTGGGTTGAACCTGTTCTCCATTCACCGCTTCTCTGACCTTTATTGAACATTTAGAGTTCAGGCTTTTGGCCAGAGACTGGGTGAAAACAGGAGGCATATGCTGAACGATTAAGACAGGTACATTCAGATTGCCCGGAAGCTTAGGCATCATTTGAGCCAAAGCATTGGGGCCTCCTGTGGAAATGCCGATAGCCACAAGCTCGGTTTTTCTCCTGTTTTTGCCGGTGATTGTGCTTATGCGCTGAACCACATTAACAGCGCCTGACTCTCTGTTTTTCTGCAGCCCCATTCCTGAAACAGAAGTTTTTCCTTTCAGGAGTTTTCTCATTTCCTTGCGCCGGACAAAGGCCGTCAGCATAGGTGCAATAATATTCTTTATAGCTTCTTTATTTTCCTGCATACCACCGGATTGAGGCTTGGGAATAAAATCAAATGCCCCCAACTCCAAAGCCTTCATGGTCATTTCTCCGCCTTTTTGGGTGAGCGTGCTAAGCATTATTGCCCCCACATCAAGGCCATTTGCCTTTATATAAGCCAAAACTTCAATGCCGTTCATTTCCGGCATTTCAATATCCAGTGTAAGCAGATCCGGCTTAAGGGTAGCGATTTTGGCAATGGCTATTTTGCCGTTGTGAGCCACTCCAACCACCTCAACGCCCGGCAATTCAGTTAGAACATCGCTGACTATCTTGCGGTAAATTATGGTATCGTCAACTACAAGTACTTTGCATTTATCATTGGTCATTTAATATTTATCCTTTATCATTCTTCAAAACCTCTTCTACATTCAAAATTCCAATCAGGCTCTTTTCGGTTTTAAATACTCCTTCAAAATATTTCCCTTTAACACCACCTATATTGGCTGGAGCAGGCTCAATTTTATCTGAATCGGCCTGTACAACATCAGCAATACTGTCCACCAGCAACCCAACATGTTCATCCTTTGAATTAACAATAATATTTCTGGTTTTTTCACTTATCCTGGTGGAAGATAATCCAAGTTTGATGCCAAAATCTATTACTGTAACAATTTCGCCGCGCAGGTTCAGGATGCCTGTAACATATTCCTGGGCCTGCGGTACCTTTGTCATTTTCAGATGTTTATTAATCTCCTGAATCCTGAGTATATCCATGCCGCACAGTGCCTCACCGATATAAAAAGTAGCGAGGTCCACAGTCTTCTTGTTTGATTCAGCGTTTGTAGTTTGGGACATTTTTTTAACCTCCGTTGCCTATGAGTTGAGTTGTTAAATGGTGAAAAAACGTTTTTAAATATTGACCTGAGCAATTAAATGTATTTAACTTGAATTATGAATAAAAATCAGAGAGAAAATACAGCTAAATACCTTTATGACATAAGCAAAGGCATCGCACTTCTTGCTGTTGTCGGCAATATTATTAAAGATCAATGGGTTACCTCTAATTTAATTATTGGCTTAATTGCCGCTATAGGCTTTTTCATCTGGGGTTATTTTATTGATGGAGGTTTTCATAATGACTAATCTGACCATTTTATTTATCGTCCTTGCGATCATAGGTTTTACCGGGGCAATCTTGACTTATTTAAAGCAGCGCAAATCCCGGCGACAACATAAAAGCAAGTTGTGAGTTTTGTGTGGTTTGTCTGTGATAAATGTTACATACTCACACCTTAAACTGCCCGACCATTTCCTTAAGTTGTTCTGCCAGCTTACTCAATTCCTCAGCGCTCATATTCACCTGAGAGCTGCTGTTTGACATTTCGCTGGAGGCCTGGTTGACTTCAGCAATATCTTGTGCAATCTCTCCTGATACTGTGGAACTCTGAGCTACATTCTCGGTCACTTCGGCGATACCCTGTGATGCCTGGACAACATTGTTGGCAATCTCTTTTGTTGTTACAGACTGCTCTTCAACTGCCGTTGCAATGGTTGCTACTATTTCATTTACCTGATTTGTAACCTTTGCAATCTGCTTGATCTGGGTTACTGTTCCATCTGTGGAATTTTGAATACCTTCGATCTTACTTCTTATCTCACTGGTGGCTTCTGCAGTCTGTTTGGCAAGTTCCTTGATCTCGTTTGCCACAACAGCAAAGCCTTTGCCTGCTTCACCTGCCCTGGCAGCTTCTATTGTTGCATTCAAAGCCAGAAGATTTGTCTGCTCTGATATCTCAGTAATTGTCTCTGTCACCTTTCCAATCTCCTGGGCTGCATTGCCAAGTTCATCAACTTTTTCAGAAGCGCTCTTTGCTTCGAAAACAGCTTCACCTGTTATGTCCCTGGCTTTTTCCGTGTTCTGTGCAATTTCATTGATAACTGACGTCATCTCTTCAGCCGATGTAGCAACAAAACCCACATTAGTTGATGCCTCTTCAACAGCCGCAGCTACCGAATTCATGTTGGAACTCATCTCTTCTGCTGCCACTGCTACGGTATTTGCTCTGCCTGAAACTTCCTGGGCACCGGTTGAAAGCTGACCGGATATTAAAAAAAGATTCGTTGAGGACTCATTCATATTGGCTGCGTTTTGGGTTATTGATAAAATTATCTCACTTAATTTCCTGGTCATCTCGTCAAGTTCCCTTCCGATAACCCCGAGCTCATCTTTGCCTTCTATCCCTGATGTTACAGTAATGTCCCCTGAACCCAATTTAGTAGAGAAATCTTTTATTTTGTCCAGCCGCTTTACAACCGACAATAAAACCATGATTGCAAACACCATTAAACAGGCTCCGACAATAATTCCTGCAAACTGGGTGGTTAAAAGTGAACTAACCCTCCCTTCCGACTGCTTTTGCATCATACCCACCGCTGCATTCATTTCCTTTAAAAGCAAAAGATTATTTTTTACAATCCAGGCCAGTTCTTCATCGGATGTTACTTTATTATTAAGAACTGCCTCAATGTGTTCGGTAAAATCCTTCCATATTTTATTTACCTTCTCAAGCTGGCCATAGGCAGGTTCCCTGGCTTTTGGACATTTTCTGTATTCAGTGTTCTTCAGGTCAAGAGACAGGGGGGCATCTCCGGAGTCCTTAAGCGCTGCGAGTGTTTTATCAAACACCTTCATGGTATTTCGAACTCCTTCAGTAAGTTCCGCATTTGTCTGGCCGGTCTGCACTTTTTCCATTTGAAATAATAGTATTTCTTTGGTCATTTTCTGAGAAAGCATTCTCTGTCTTCCTGCAAGGTTTATGACCAGGCCGTCATTCTTTTGTTTTCCTGTCACCCACCAGGTATCAAGAAACATAAAGATAATAATTAAGGACATCCCAAGAGTTGTAAGTCCTAATTTGTATTTGATCTTCATTATTTAAGCTCCTTTAAATCCTAAACCTCCCTACCATCTCCTTTAACTGTTCTGCCAGCTTACTCAATTCTTCAGCGCTCATATTTACCTGGGAGCTGCTGTTTGACATTTCACTTGCGGATTGATTGACTTCGGTAATATCCTGTGCGATTTCTCCGGCAACGGTAGAGCTCTGCGCTACATTCTCAGTAACTTCGGAAATTCCCTGGGAAGCCTGAACAACATTGTTTGCAATCTCTTTGGTTGTAACGGACTGTTCTTCTACTGCCGTGGAAATCGTTGATACAATCTCATTAACATCGTTGACAACCTTTGAAATCTGTTCAATCTGGGTTACGGTTCCTTGTGTTGAATCTTGAATACCTGTAATTTTGTTTTTTATCTCACTGGTTGCTTCGGAAGTCTGTTTGGCCAGTTCCTTGATTTCGTTTGCAACAACGGCAAAGCCTTTGCCTGCCTCACCGGCACGGGCAGCCTCAATAGTAGCATTCAATGCCAGTAGGTTGGTTTGCTCTGATATCTCGGTAATAGTTTCTGTAACCTTGCCGATATCCTGTGCAGCTTTTCCAAGTTCATCCACCTTGTCAGAAGCGCTTTTTGCTTCAGAAACAGCCTCGCCGGTAATAACCTGGGCTTTTTCCGTATTCTGGGCAATTTCGTTAATAACGGCAGTCATCTCTTCGGCAGCGGTTGCCACCATGCCTACATTGGTTGAAGCCTCTTCAGTAGCCGCAGCTACCGATGTCATATTGGAGCTCATCTCTTCCGCGGCAGTTGCCAC
>JAJSZO010000006.1:0-13459 GCA_030262795.1 Deltaproteobacteria bacterium
ATCGGTATTTTTTTTTATTACTATTTTTTTTAGTACCGGTCTGCCTGTCTATATGCGCTGAGACAATATAAATTTAATAAGCGCAATAAGCCGTGGGCGGACTTCCAACATCCACGGCTTTTTTAAAGGCCGTGGAGAAAACTTCACGGCCTTTTTGGGTTAAAAGTAAGGAGGAAAAGATCATGACAATCTTGGGCAAACATATTCGTATGGAACGTATATTAAACAGGAATACAGAAAAAACTATAATTGTTCCAATGGATCATGGTATTTCTGTGGGCCCTATTGACGGCTTGCAGGATATGAAGAGTATTATACACAAGGCGGCTGAAGGAGGTGCTAATGCCATTGTTGAACACAAAGGACTTATTAGTGAAAGTCATCGCAGGCGGGGCAAGGACATAGGCCTGATCATACATTTATCCGGTTCAACAGCTCTATCGCCTTATCCTAATGCAAAAACTCTTGTTTGTTCAGTAGAAGAGGCTATCAAACTCGGCGCAGATGCCGTATCCATACATGTAAATTTAGGTGACGCCGGTGAAAAAGAAATGCTGAATGATTTCGGCAAAGTCGCTTATGAGGCACGCACATGGGGCATGCCCCTTCTTGCTATGATCTATCCCAGAGGCGAAAAGATAGAGGATGAGTATGACGTTAAGGTTATCAAACATGCTGCCAGAGTTGGAAATGAGATGGGAGCGGATATCGTTAAGGTTTCGTACACTGGTTCAACAGATAGTTTCAGAGAAGTTGTTGAAGGCTGTTCTATACCTGTAGTAATTGCAGGCGGAGCCAAAATGGATTCGGATCGGGAAATACTGGAAATGGTAAAAGGCTCAATTGATGCCGGAGGCTCCGGTGTTTCCATAGGTCGAAATGTTTTTCAGCATAGAGATCCAACGCTTATGATTCAAGCTATTGCAGCCATTGTAAATAATAACAGCAGCGTGGAAGATGCCTTGAAAATTTTGGAATAATTGTATTACGGGTTACGGTTCACTGTTGATCAAAACATAAAACTGTAAACCGACAACCGATTTATTGGGGGTAATAATGCGAAAAATCTGGGTGAAGGTGGATCCCTGGGATAAAAAAATGGTAACAACTGCCCTTGAAGGCGGGGCTGACGGCATAATGGTGCCAAAAGGATTTTCCGATAAAGTAAAAGAACTCGGCAGAATTCAGACGATTTCAGAGGACGGCGACTTAAAGACAGGCGAAGATGTAATAATTTTTTCAATTAAAAGCGGCAAGGATGAGGAAGAAATATTAAAGCTCAGCCAAAATAAAAAAGTTATTCTTCAATGCACTAACTGGACAATAATACCTCTGGAAAACCTAATAGCAAAAGGAGCTGATGTTATTGCTCAGGTTAAGAGTTTTGAAGAAGCACAAATCGCTTTCGGCATTCTGGAAAAGGGTGTAAATCATATTCTTTTTCATACAAAAGACCCGCTTGAATTGAAAAAAGCTCTTTCTCAACTGAAATCAATGGAAGACAAAACTTCTCTTGAAACAGCGAGGATTGTGGAAGTAATTCCTGTTGGAATGGGTGACAGAGTTTGTGTTGATACATGCACGTCAATGACTTCCGGACAGGGCATGCTGATTGGAAACAGCAGCAGCGCATTGTTTCTAATTCATTCGGAAAGCATCTCCAATCCCTATGTGTCTCCCAGGCCTTTCAGGGTAAATGCAGGGCCGGTTCACGCATATACAAGGGTTCCCGGAGACAAAACCAAGTATCTTTCAGATCTTTCAGCAGGTGATCAGATAATAATTGTCGATTTCAAGGGCAACACGACAGTTGGTATTGTGGGTCGCCTGAAAATTGAGAAACGCCCATTAATGCTGGTCAAGGCAGTTGTTGGTGACAAGCAGATATCTACTATTCTTCAAAATGCGGAAACAATTCGTTTGACTGATCCTGAAGGAAAAGCAGTATCAGTGGTAGCCCTGAAACCGGGAGATAAAGTTCTTGTTGCAATTGAGGAATGCGGCAGGCATTTCGGACACAAAATTGAAGAAACAATTACGGAAAAGTAATATCATGACAAATTCTGAAAATCATAGCAATGATGATTCAATTCCGAAAATCAGCCCGTTAAGAAACTCAATAAATGATATTGACGCCAATATTCTTGATCTTATCAACAAAAGACTTCTGCTTGCAAAAAAAATTGGACAAATCAAGGAACTAAACAATGCGCCGATTTTAGACAGTACACGTGAAACAACTATAATAAAAAGACTTTCAAGCCTCAACAAAGGTCCTTTAAGTAATGATGCGCTGCATCATATTTTTACCGAGATAATTGCGACATCCCGTGAAATTCAAAAGCCGCAGATAGTAACATATCTTGGACCTGAAGCCACATTCACTCACATTGCCGCTATTAAACATTTCGGCCGCAGTATTTCATTTGTTCCTCAGCCGAATATCTGTGATATTTTTTCAGAAGTCGAAAAAAATGCATGTCATTACGGTGTTACTCCTGTTGAAAATTCAATTGAAGGCACAGTAAATTATACTGTTGATCTTTTTTACGATTCCGACCTGAAGATATGCGCCGAAATATACCTTGCAATATCTCATGATCTGTTATCAACAAAAGAGTCTCTAAATGATATAAGAGTAATCTATTCACATCCTCATGCTTTTGCTCAGTGCCGCAGATGGCTGAGAAAAAACCTGCCTGAATGTGTACTTGAAGAATGCAGCAGCACCGCACTTGCCGCTCAAAAAGCCTCTGAAGAACCTGGTTCTGCGGCTATTGCCAGCAGGGAAGCGGCATACATCTATAATCTGCGAGTCACAGCATCAAAGATAGAAGATTTGTCAAGAAATATCACAAGGTTTCTTGTTATCGGAAAAGATAAAAGCAGCAGGACAGGATACGATAAGACATCAATAATGTTTGTTACTTCTCATGTGCCGGGCGCTCTGAACAGAGTTTTAAGACCCATTGCCGACGCAGGAATTAACATGGTTAAACTTGAGTCAAGGCCGACCAAACACGAAAACTGGAATTATTTTTTCTTTGTGGATATAGAAGGACACATAGAAGATGCCATAGTAAAAAAGACAATATCAGAGATGAAAGATCTCTGTCTTTACCTTAAATGCCTTGGTTCGTATCCAAAAGGGCAGGGATCGGGGGTTAGGGATCAGGGGGCGGGGGTTAGGGATTAAGGGCAAAGGCAGAAGTCGTAAGTCGGAAAAATTCAAAATTTTACATTTTCGAGGTATAACAATTATGAATATTAATGCGAGTACTTCTCTTTTCTGCGTACTTGGAAATCCCATATCGCACAGCTTGAGTCCTGTTATGCATAACAGCGCATTTGCCCATATAGGATATAACGGAGTTTATCTTGCATTTAATGTAAAAGATGTTTCTTCTGCTGTTTCCGGCATAAGGGGTCTGGGTATAAAAGGCGCCAGTGTCACTATACCCCATAAACTGACGGTAATGGAATTTTTAGATGAAATAGATGAAAGCGCTGTAAAGATTGGCGCTGTTAATACTATAGTTAATAAACAAGGCAGGCTTTCCGGTTATAATACAGACTATCTTGGAGCAACAAATGCTCTGCTGGAAAAAACAAGCATCAAAGACAAAAAGGTTATAATGATAGGCGCCGGCGGCGCTGCACGTGCAATTGGATATGGTATATTATCCGAAGGCGGCAGATTAACTATTGTGAACATATTAGAAGATGAAGGCGAACGCCTGGCCGGAGACCTTGGTGTGGCATATCATCCATTGCAGAAGTATAAAGATTATGACTGTCAAATTCTTATTAATGCGACACCTATTGGGATGAATCCAAATATTGACGAAATGCCAATAAAAAAAGAGTACCTGCAAAAAGATATGGTTGTAATGGACGTTGTGTATAATCCCCTGAAAACCCGGCTTTTAAAAGAGGCTGAAGATATCGGCTGTATTACAACAGGCGGAGTTTCAATGTTTGTTTACCAAGGAGTAGCCCAGTTTGAATTATGGACAGGGAAGAAAGCTCCGGTTGATGTTATGAGAAAAACCGTATTGGATGCTCTTTAAAAGATATAACGGTTTACGGTTCACAGTTTTAAAACGACTTGTTTCCACAACAGCTTCCTGGGCCCGCACAGCCGGCCTCTCCAGGAGTAGAACCACAGCAAGAAGTATCGCCGGGCCCAGGCACACTGTGATGTGATGCCCCGGAAAACGATGAATGAGCTGCAAGTAATTTTTTCAGATTATAACTTCCGCATGATTGGCACTTTGGTTTATTCTCTGAACCGGTAGTAAGAATTTCACTAGACTTTCCGCAGTCCAGACAAAGAAAATCAAATAACGGCATAACTTTTCTCCCTATAAAAATTAGAAACTAAGTAAGGAACGTGAACAAAATAACTTCCAAAACATTAAGGAACATGGACGAAACAACTTCCACAACTATGCATCCCAGCTTCAGGCCGCCTTTGCCAAATTTCAAATCCAGGCTCAAATCACAAACATATTTAAATAGCTCGCTATTCCTTCAACTTTTGTGATCTGAGCCTATATTTGAGATTTGGGCAAATTCGACCCAAATCTGTGCGCCTACTTGGGGAAGTTATTTCGTCCACGTTCCTAACTTCTAATTTTTAACTACTATTTATCATTACGTCAAGAACAGAATACAAGATGAACGTTGAATAATGATATCGCTTCGCTTCCATGATCCGGAAGAATTTTATCTTCTTTCATGGGCGATATTTCCCTGTCTTTTTGTACAGGTTCAATTCCTGCGTGACCTGAGTAGCTGTTTCCTCAATGGATTTTCCGGCCGAAGAGATGATCGGAATATGATATTTCCGGAATATTTGTTCGGCCTGCTTAATTTCATTCGTGCAGGTGGTAAGCCTGGCATAGTTACTGTTTGGATAACGCTTTTCCCGAACTATGTGAAGAAGATTCGGGGTAGTGGTAAGGCCCACTACACATTTCGCATTGCGGAGAATGCCATCCGGCAACCGGTATTCGGAAAGAAACTCATCGGTAAGGGGAAAATTGGCCGTTTTCAGGCCCATCTGGGAAGCCATATAGACCGATATAGGTGTTTTGCCGGCTCTGGAAACTCCGAGAATAATGGCGTCAGCCATGTCATACTCCGAGGCATTGGTGCCGTCGTCGTGTTCCATACAGTAGTGGATTGCCTCCACCCGCCTGTGCATGTCCATACCTGTCACCTTGCGGCTGACCCCTGGAACCCTCAGCGCCTTGGCATCAAGACAGCTTTCCAGTCTTTCCAAGAAAAAGAGGTAAGCGTCGAAAAATTCCACTTCAGGGACATTGAAGACAGCGATGATTTTTTGGTTTATGATGGTGCTGAAAATGAGCGGCCTGCGGCCTGCGGAATGCTTCATGATATAGTTCATAATTTTTTGGGCATCTGCCACCGTCGTGATGAAAGGAAAATTTTCCTCGTGAAACTTGATTTCGGGAAATTGGCAGATAAGGGATTTGCCGATCTTGGTAACCAGAATTGCGGTGCCGTCCGAAATGTAATAAACGTCTTTTGATGTCAGCATGGTCTTTTCCTTAGAATGTGGCCAACTCGCCCTAACTTTCGATCAGAGAACTTCCTGTCATCTGTTCAGGCTTGTCAATATTCATGATATGAAGAATGGTAGGGGCGATATCTCCCAGAATACCGTCTAATCTTAGTTTTATATTTTGTTGTTTATCTTGTTTATCATTGACCAGTATGAATGGAACGGGGTTAAGTGTATGGGCTGTATGTATATGTCCATCTGCATCAATCATTTTTTCTGCATTTCCGTGATCAGCGGTAATTAATACTGTACCTCCCTGGGCCTTGACCTGGGCAACAACGTGTTCCACACATTTATCAACCGTCTCACATGCCTTGATTGTAGCCTCCAGAACGCCGGTGTGTCCCACCATATCCATATTGGCAAAGTTGAGAATTATCATGTCATATTTTTTTGATTGCAAGCGGGAAATAACTTCTTCCGTTACTTCAAAAGCGCTCATCTCCGGTTTTAGATCATAGGTCGGGACTTCGCGTGGAGATGGGATTAAACATCTGTCTTCCAGATGAAAGGACTTTTCTTCACCGCCATTAAAAAAGTATGTTACATGAGCATATTTTTCTGTTTCCGCTATTCTTAGCTGCTTTAAGCCCTTTTTACTTATAACTTCACCAAGTATTTCATCCATATGAACGGGAGGAAAAGCAACTGGAAGTGGAAAGTTTTCATCGTAAATTGTCATGCATACGAAATCACAAATCTCAGGAAATGCATTTCTGCTAAAAAAATCAAATTTCGGATCTGTAAATGCCTGTGTGATTTCCCTGGCACGGTCTGGCCGAAAATTAAAAAAGATGATACCATCGTTATCCTGAACAGTTCCAATCGGCTTCCCGTGCTCATCCGTAATAACAACCGGTTTTATGAATTCATCAGTTTCATTTCGACTGTATGCATTTTTTACTGCTTCTACAGGATTCGTTTCTTTAACACCTTCACCAAGCGTATATAAACGATAGGCCTTTTCAACACGGTCCCATCTTTTGTCGCGATCCATTGCATAATATCGACCGCAAATACTAACGATACTCCCAAAGCCAATTTTAGTTATATAATTTTGTAAGCTTTTGATGTAATCATTCCCGCTGTCAGGAGGAGTATCCCGGCCATCAAGGATAGCATGAACGTAAACATCTTTAAGTTCTTCTTTTTTTGCCATGTTTAGTAAAGCCAGTAAATGACTGAGATGACTGTGAACACCGCTGTCTGAAACAAGTCCCATCAAATGTAATGCAGAATTATCTGCTTTAACTTTTGATATTACAGACTTTAAAACATTATTTTCAAAAAATTCTCCGCATTTTATTGATTTATTTATTTTTAGAAGAGCCTGATATACCACCCTTCCGGCTCCGATATTAAGATGCCCTACCTCGGAATTTCCCATAATTCCCGCTGGAAGTCCCACAGCTTCCCCTGAACATAAAAGACTAGTGCGGGGATATTTTTTCTCAAGGCTGTCAAGATAAGGAGTTTTGGCCAGCTTGACAGCGTTGCCTTTGCTATCAGAACTGATTCCCCATCCATCCAGAATCATCAGCATGTAAGGTTTTGTATCATTCATTATAAAGCTCCAAAATCAGAAATCTTTTTCGCGTCAACCCAAAGGCCTTCGAGGTCATATAAGGTGCGCACCGCTTCATAAAAAATATGAATAACAACATGGCCATAATCCATAACAACCCAGTGTCCTTCGTTTTGACCCTCAACGCTAAGTGGTTTTATTCCATTTTTTTTCAGATCTATTTGAATAGATTCAGCAACGGCTCTAACCTGACGATTCGACTGTCCACTGCAAATTATAAAATAATCTGCAATAGAAGTCAGCTCACGAACATCTAAAACAACTATATCTATAAGCTTGTTATTCAAAACTGCTTCAATATAAACATCAAGAGAAGTGCCATGTTTATGAATCATGTATAAAATCCTTTGTTGATTATAAAGTCTTCTACTTTTTTTGGAACGAAAAGTTTAATGGGTTTACCTTTTTTAATAAGATTGCGAATTTGAGTCGATGAAATGTCAAGTGAATCTATATCAACAAAAAAAATTGTTTGTTTTTCGTCATGGACAAAACATGACCGGGAAATGGAAAACTTATAACCATCGGATATTTTTCCCTTAATATAATCTTCGAGAACTTTCCATTTTAATGTTCCCTCAGTATCCACACTTATTGACCGTGTCATAACAATAAAAGCTGTAAGATAAAAAAGATCCACACAGAATTTCCAGGTATCTATTTCAAGAAAGGCATCAATGCCAAGGATAAGGTAAAGTCTGGAATAATCGGGCAGAATGGATTTAAAGTGGTTAACGGTATCAATAGTATATGATGGCCCCGATCGTTTTAGCTCAACATCGGAAATAACAACTGAATTTAAACGATCAGAATATTCTGAGACAGCAAGCTGAATCATCTCAAGGCGATATTTTGCATCAACCACTTCACCCGGCTCCTTGTGCGGAGGAAGAGCTGCCGGAATCAGATAGCATTTATCTAAGGCAAAACGATTTTGCACCTCCTGAATAGCTCTAAGATGCCCTACATGAATCGGATTAAAAGTCCCTCCAAACAGCCCGATGTGTTTCAAAAAACAGACCTCGCTGGATAAATCAGTTTACGGTTTACGGTTTTTTAGTAAATTTCAGGTTTGATTAACCGCGAACCGTAAACCCTAATCCCTAACCTGTCCATCACCAAGAACTACAAACTTGGTTGTTGTCAGTTCATCAACACTCATGGGTCCAAAGGCATGAAGTTTTGAAGTGCTTATGCCTATTTCCGCTCCAAGTCCAAGCTGCCCCCCATCGTTAAAACGAGTAGAAGCATTGACCATAACAACTGATGAATCCACTTCACGTACAAAACGTCTTGCCCTGTTATAATCTGAAGTTACGATTGCATCTGTATGGCTTGATCCATATCTTGAGATGTGCACAATAGCTTCTTTCATATCTTCCACAACTTTCACTGAAAGAACAAGGTCAAGGAATTCCGCAGGCCAGTCCTCTTCCGCGGCATTTGAGGCCTCCGGCAAGATTCGACAGGTTTCGGGACAGCCCCTTATTTCAACACCTGCCTGAACAAAACGTTTTCCCATAGCGGGCAGAAAATTCTCAGATACGGATTTGTGGACAAGCATTGTCTCCATAGCATTGCAAACACCCGGACGCTGAACTTTTGAATTAAAACAAATATCCTCAGCCATTGCAAGATCCGCTCCCTCATCAACATATACATGGCATACGCCTTTGTAGTGTTTCAGCACCGGTATTTTCGAGTTCTCTACAACAAAACGTATCAGGCCTTCACCACCCCGGGGAATAATAAGATCAATAAATTCTTCCTGTTGCAAAAGAACGTTGACAGCCTCCCTGTCCCTTATGGGTACAACATGCACCGCTTCTTCAGGAAGACCGGATTCTTTGAGAGCATTGCTGATTATTGCAGATAGCGCCTGATTTGAATGAAGAGCTTCTGAGCCTCCACGAAGTATCACTGCATTTCCAGCTTTCAAACACAGGCCCGCGGCATCTACAGTGACATTCGGTCTTGACTCATAGATAATACCAATAACTCCAAGAGGTATGCGCATGCGAGATATTTGCAATCCATTAGGTCGCAACCACGTATTACTCATTGAACCAACCGGGTCAGAAATCTGTACGACTTCTCTGAGCCCGTTTGCCATGGATTTAATTGTTGAATCTTTTATAGTAAGCCGATCAATCATTGCATTTGAAAGCCCCATTTCCCTGGCGCGTAAAAGATCTTTTTCATTTTCTGTTTGTATATATGATGCCTCTTTCTCAATATTATCCGCCAGCCACATAAGGACTTCATTTTTTTTATCCGAAGGGCATTTTGCCATTTCAATAGAAGCTGATCTCGCTGCTTTTGACATTTCAACAATTGTTGATTCAACAAACATCTGATTTCTCCTTAATCTGTGTTTTTGATACTAAGGACGAATTACATGTAAGAGCAAATTTTGTACCTCTTGTGGTACGATTTATATTGATAAACGGGTAAGGACAGTGGGTAATCAGTTCACAGCAACGTGGAAAATCGACACCGGTTAAAAATATCCGCTTAGAAAAAAAAGAGGAGGGGTTCAAATTCTCAATCGGGATAGCACATAACTCAGTGTTCCGTTACAAGTTGAGTAACTATTGCGTAAACATCCCTGCGGTGTCCAATTGCATATACAATTGCTTCTTTATTCCGATTATCAATTTGATATATTGCCCGGTAGCGCTTCATTTTTAATGACCTGAAGTTTATTAGTTCGTCCCGTAATTCCTTTCCAAGATACGGATTTTTGTAAAGTTCTTTGAGTATTGATTTAAGTTGTTTTTTTACTGTTGGGTGCAAATTGTTGAACATGTGGCCGGCGGGAGGTGTTAATTTGACTCGGTACATTAAAGAATGTCCTCTAAGTCAACCAATGTTTTTTTTTCTTGCATATCTTTTATTGAAGCCCGCATCTGTTTCATCATATCTTCGTCTGCCATGATTGATATAGTCTCGCGCATTGCCTCGTATTGTTCCATAGACATTATGACAGCTTTTGGTATGCCATTTTTAGTAATAGCTATTGTGTTATCCATGGCGTCAATATTTCGTACCATATCAAGCAGCTTGGCTTTAGCTTTAGTGACGGCTATGTAACTGTCGATCTGCATGAATGTCCCCTTAAATTAGCGCCCTATCGGGCGGGCTTAAAAGATGAACGTCGAACATCCAACATCGAATTTTGAATAAGGTATTCTGCCAATTTATAAACCGGCAGAGCGAAGCGATTTCATCATTCGATGTTCGACGTTGGATGTTCGACGTTCAAAAAAATTCACCTATATCCTATGATACCGAATTCATTAGGCATAAAATGGAAATTCCTATACTATTAAATTATTATTGTAATATTTGAAGTTATTATAGATGGTCATTATTTATAAAATCAAGTGAATTCAACTTCAAACTGTCGTTATCGCCAAATTATCTCTATGTATGACTTCATCGTAAGGCTTATCTCCAAGACATTCAATTATTTTGCCGGACTTAAGCCCCATTATCTTTTGTATATCGGAAGAACTGTAATTTACAAGACCTGTTCCCAAAATTTCATCATTGTTTTCTCTTCTGAATGCAACTGCCGCACCAACGCTAAATTTCTCCTCTACTCTTACGATACCGCTCGGAAGAAGGCTTTTACCTCTTTTAAGGATAGCAGCAGCAGCTCCATCATCAATTATGATAGTTCCTTTAGGCTTTAATGTAAAAGCTATCCAGCATTTACGATTTGCCAGCTTTTCTTTTTTCGGAATAAAAAAAGTACCTTGCTCTTCACCGGAAAATAGCCTTATCAGAATATCGGACTTTCCACCCTTGGCTATTAACATGGGTATGCCTGCGGCAGTAACTTTTTTTGCCGCAATTATCTTGCTGAGCATGCCGCCGGTTCCCAAAACGCCAGGAATATCACTTGCGTACTTTTCAATATTTTTTTTTATTGTCGTAACTACTGGAATAAGTTGGGCATCCTGATTCTTGCGAGGATCTTTAGTGTAAAGGCCATCAATATCAGTAAGATTAATAAGAATATCTGCATCCATAAGCAAGGCAATCATTGCAGAAAGGTTATCATTGTCCCCGAACTTTATCTCTTCAACCACAACTGTATCGTTTTCATTTATAATTGGAATAATTTGCCATGACAGCAGAGTATAAAGAGTATTGCGTGCATTTAAATATCTCTTTCGATTATCAAGATCATCACCTGTCAGAAGTATCTGCGCAACCTTTTTATGATATCGTGCAAAAGCCTTTTCGTATTCCATGATTAATCCGGCCTGACCAACGGCTGCAACGGCCTGTCTTTTGGGAATTGCATCCGGCCTTTTAGAAAGTCCTATTTTTTTTATACCTGAAGCCATTGCACCGGACGACACCAAAATTATCTCTAATCCCCTGTCGGCAAGCTGGCAAATCTGCCGGCTGATTGATCCAAGAGCCTTTAAATTTAATCCATTTTCTCCTGTAAGAACGCCACTACCGACCTTTACGACTATACGTTTTGCGTTTTCAAAACATATTTTTCTTTTGTCATTCATCCAAAGTATCCAAAGATTGAATAAGCTTTGATTTTAAATTATCAATTCCTTCTCCAGTTAAAGCTGAAATTAATGTGATTTCTATACCACTTGCAGATGCAGATGCTTGAAAGATATCTGCCGCATTTCTCGCTTCCGACATATCAAGCTTGTTAAGAACAACAATTTGAGGTTTTTGTGCAAGCTCCCTGCTATACATTTCCAGTTCTTTATTCACGATTTTGTATGATTTAAAAGGGTCTGCCGAATCAATTGAGGATGAATCTATCAGATGAATAAGAATACTTGTTCTTTCTATATGGCGTAGAAATTTTGTACCAAGCCCTGTGCCTTTATGTGCACCTTCAATCAAACCGGGAATATCTGCCACTACAAAGGGCTCTCCCCAGTCTGTTTTAACAACACCGAGATTTGGAACAAGAGTTGTAAAGGGATAACTTCCGGTTTTGGGATTTGCTGAAGAAATTGCGCTGATAAGGGTGGATTTACCGGCATTAGGAAGACCGATTATACCGACATCGGCAAGAAATTTGAGATCTAATTTAAGTTTTAATATTTCACCTGTTTCACCTGGTTGAGCAAAACGAGGCGCACGATTTGTTGAAGTTTTAAAACGAGCGTTACCCCGTCCTCCTCTTCCGCCTCTCGCTATTATATATTTTTCATCCGGTTTCGTAAAATCCTTGATTACTTGTCCAGTATCAGCATCACTAATCACGGTTCCTATAGGAATTTGTATAACAAGGTTATCTCCATATTTGCCTGCCTTACGTTTACCTTGACCACTGGCTCCATTTTTTGCTTTAAAATCTTTTCTGTATCTAAAAAAATAAAGTGTTCGTTTTTGAGATACTGCCTCTAAAATTACATCTCCGCCCTTACCTCCATCTCCGCCGTCCGGCCCTCCTTGCGGGATAAATTTTTCACGCCTGAAACTAACACACCCTCTGCCTCCATCACCGGACTGAGCGGTAATAATGGCCTCATCAATAAATTTCACTCTGAATAAACACTTGCCTTTTTACGAGAACGTCCCATTCGCTCATAAGCAACAATGCCGTCTATTTTAGCAAATAGAGTATAATCTTTTCCTAATCCAACGTTCTCTCCCGGGTGTATTTTAGTGCCCAACTGGCGAACCAATATATTGCCGGCCCTAACTTTTTCTCCGCCAAATCGTTTTACACCACGCCTCTGCGCATTACTATCTCGACCATTCTTCGAACTGCCACCTGCTTTTTTGTGTGCCATTAGTATAACTCCTTAAAACTATTAACATCTTCCCCAACCCCCTTCAAGAATTTCCCCATTGAGGGGGGCAAGAAGGATATAAAACTAACTGTTTTGTGCTATATTATCAATTTTGACAGCAGTGTACTGCTGACGATGTCCCTGCTTTCTACGATATCCTTTGCGCCTTTTGTATTTGAAAACAATAATCTTTTTTGCTTTACCCTGTTCAACTATATGGCCATTAACTGCAACATTTTCAAGAACAGGCTGCCCTATGTTAACATTTTCATCGTTTGAAAACATGAGGACTTTGTCAAAAGAAACAGAAGCACCGATATCTCCTGAAATCTTTTCAACTCTCAGGATTTCTCCTTTCTGAACTTTATATTGTTTTCCGCCCGAAGAAACTATAGCGTACATAAATTGTCCTTCCTGATAGCTGTAATATCAATTAATAAATTAAAAATATTCAATTTTATTATATTCTTAAGTTTTGTCAAGATATATTTGCATTTT
>JAJSZO010000006.1:13559-20292 GCA_030262795.1 Deltaproteobacteria bacterium
ATTAGCGAAGAACCTCTTAAAATAATCATACAGGACAGATTATATACTATTATAATGCGAACTCCGGGCGACGAACTGCCACTATCCGCGGGTTTTTGTTTTTCAGAGGGTATCGTGGATAAACCGGACGATATCGAATCGCTCTCTTTTTCTGATAGCTTTGATGCTAATGAAGTTAATCTTTTACTGAATAAATCAAGAAGAAATAAAATTTCTAACTTGTTTGAGAAATTTTCTTTATCATCCCAAAAAGAATTGAATATTAGCTATTCGCATATAATTAGAAATCACTGCCAGATCATTTGCCCTGTAAAAAAAGATGATATTAAATTAGCCTTTACGAATGCTCTTTACTGCCTCGAAAATCTTTCTTCAATTCAGCCTTTACGAAAAAGCACACGCTCATCTCACGCGGCCGCTCTTTACAGCTCAGATTTTGAACTGTTATCTATTTCTGAAGACGTTGGCCGGCATAATGCTCTTGATAAAACAATAGGTAACCTTTTTCTCGACAGCACGCTCTATAAAACTTCTCTTTTAATTCTTTCTTCGCGAATAAGTTGCGAACTTGTCCAAAAAGCTGCAAGAGCCGGCATCCCTGTGATTCTTGCAATATCACGTCCAACATACAATGCTGTTAAACTTGCATCACAGCTAAACATCACGATAGCGTGCCTTGCTGAAAAATCCGGTTTATATGTTTTCTGCGGCAAATCACGTCTCGTATAAGAGAATTCTGTGTAGCGTACTGTCGTACACACGCACAGGTAGAAAAATCTGCGTAATCTGCGGATTAAAACAAAAAGGGTTTATCCAATTAATCGGACAAACCCTTTTCTAAATTTAAAATAATTATATCTATTTCTTATGCTTAACAGCTCTCACAACTATCTGTTACGCCTGAAACTTCTTCCTTAACATTCACAGCGACTTTGAATAGAATTGTTAATATGAGAATTCCAGTCGCATATACACCAAGAGTGATAAGAATTTCAGGTAGCGTAGGCATATATTCAGTAACATGATGAAGCGGGTTGGGTACAAAACCACCTGAAATCATACCCATGCCCTTATCAATCCAGGTACCTAAGAACAAAATCACACAAGTAAAAGCCAGTACACCCTCATGCTTTCTTGTAGCAGGAATTACCAGTAAAACAATGCTTGTCGCCATAAAAGCCATTGATGTCCACATCCATGGAACTAGAGCTCCATGCCCGTGAAGTCCGGCAAAAAGATATTGCAGGTGGGACATATGGCTCGGTATTCTACTGTAGAATACCACAAACACTTCACACAACAAGAAAAATACATTTATGATTATGGCATAAGTAACTATCTTGGCCAAAGATTGGATCTGCTCTTTTCCTGGATCAAATTTGGTAACCTTTCTGATTATAAGGCACAACAAAATTAACAATGCAGGACCGGCAGCAAAAGCCGATGCAAGAAATCTTGGTGCAAGAATAGCAGTCATCCAGAAACCTCTTCCTGGCAAACCACAGTAAAGAAATGCCGTAACTGTATGTATTGCCGGCGCCCATACTATTGATGTAATTATTAATGGCTTCACCCATTTTGCATAATGAATATTATTTCGCTCAGCCTCAAGAACATTCCAGCCGATTACTATATTTAAGAAAAGATACCCATTTAATACAATCATATCCCAGAAAAGAACTGAACCCGGCGTTGGATACAATATAACATTAAAAGCACGCATCGGCTGCCCAAGGTCTGCAATAATAAACAATAAACACATTGTAACTGCAGCAATGGCCAAGAACTCTCCCAGAATCGTAATTCTACCAAATGCTTTATAATCGTGCAGATATTTTGGGAGTACCACCATAACTCCTCCGGCAGCTACCCCGACAAGAAATGTAAACTGAGCGATATAAAAACCCCAGGAAACATCTCTACTCATACCTGTAATTCCCAATCCGAAATCAAGCTGCTTCAGATAAACAGCAAAGCCTACTCCAATAACCGCAAGCAATGCAATTACCCATCCCCAGTATTTCTTGTCTCCTTTAAGAGCTAATTCAAGCATAACCACCTCATCATACTATGTAGTAAACAGACGGCCCGGCACCGAGGTCCGGTTTACGTCGAATAGTGTAGTTTGTTCTTAATAGTTCTCTTACTTCCGACTCAGGATCATCAAGATCACCAACTGTTATTGCACCATTTGATGCCTCAACGCAGGCCGGCATTTTGCCTACAGCCAGTCTTTCAGCACAGAAATTGCACTTTTCTACAACCCCCTTCATCCTTGTGGGGAATTCTTTGTTTTCCTCTTTGATGAAAGGGCGCGGATCTCTAAAGTTAAAACTTCTTGATCCATATGGACATGCAGCCATACAGAATCTGCAGCCAATACACCTGTGAAAATCCATCAAAACAATTCCGTCATCCCGTTTAAATGTTGCTTTTGTCGGACATGCTCTGACACACGCAGGCTTTTCACAATGGTTGCATAAAACAAGAAACGGCAGATGTTTAATTCTGTCATTAATTAATTCATGTTCCCTGTGAGTAAAGACATGTTTATACTCATCCTCCCAAAGCCACATAATTTCATGTTTGGAATCCGGAAGGTCCGGAACATTATGGATCTTATGACAGGCCTCAATGATTGGCGCAAGATCCTCTGCTGAATGAAATTTCGTCGTGTCTATTACCATACCCCATTTCTCAGCTGTTAGGGCTTTTTCATTGCTATAGACTTCCGGTTTGGGTTCTTCGCCGTGTCCTCCTGATGAAGCAAACACATCAAGAACAGGCTTTGTCCCTATCCCTAAAGCTGTTATTCCAGCTACTTTCAAAAAGCTTCTTCTGCTGTTTTCCATTACTTATTCTCCTCCGGCTTCTTCTCCTTCGGCGCTATGTGGCAATCCCAGCAGTAAGGGTCTACCGAAGCATAATTATGGCATTTATCACAAAATTCAGCCTTATTATCATGGCAACCTGTACATGATTCTTCTCCAGTAGAAAGACTCATGTTAAATGTCTTACCTTTGCCGGTATTGTAAATTCTGTTAGCATCCCGCACTACCGTGTCTCTCCACAGATCAAGAATCCGCATATGCTCTGACTTCATACTCTCCTTCGGCACAACACATTCTTTTGCAGCTTTCGCCTTTTCAGACAGCTTTGGCTCAGGTGCGGAAGATGCATTTCCTAAATTATACCAAAAAGGAAATGTTACAATTGCAACAAAAATAACCAAGCCGGCAACTATCTTGTTTTTATCATACATAGGTTTCATCTCCCATTGCTTACATTACTCAAAATCAATTCCCCCGCTTACCGGCCGGAAAAATCAGGGCGTGTATAATATTCATCAGGATCCATTTCATCCTTATTGGGAATATCTTCTCCACGCAGATTCACTGTTTTTTCCTGTTCCCCAGGTATTATCAAGGCATTAGTTACCAACTCGTGAATGCCGGTAACATCTACTTCAGGAACCCAGTATCCCATTAGTGGCGGAAGCACTGCCCTGTCAATTGCGCAAATACAGGCCAACATATTCACTCCGTGTTTTTCCTGAACATATTTTACAGCGTTTGCTCTCGGCAATCCACCGGACAACCTCAATTCCATATCTTCACTTGCATTAAGCCCTGATCCACTTCCACAACAAAAAGTTTGTTCCCGAATACAATTTCTCGGCATCTCATAAAAATTATTACATACATTCTTAATTACATACCGTGGCTCATCAAACATTCCCATACCCCTGGCCGGATTGCACGAATCATGGAATGTGACCTTTAAATTATCATTTCGGCTGGGATCAAGCTCCAGCTTGTTGTGTTTGATCAGGTCGGCAGTAAATTCAACTATATGTACCATCTTTGTGGATTTTGCATTTTCAAACTTCGTGCCGGTTATTGGATTAACCGGTTCTTCAAGAAAATCAGCAGGACCGTTCATGGTATCCATATACTGGGTTATTGCCCGCCACATGTGACCGCATTCACCGCCAAGTATCCATTTAACACCAAGCCTTTTTGCCTCGGCATACATTTTTATATTCAACCTTTTCATTACCTCGTTCGAAGTAAAAAGGCCAAAATTTCCACCTTCTGAATTAAACGTACTCCATGTAACGTCAAGTCCGTACCTCTCCTTTAAGTAATGGAAAAGTATCATATACCCCATGGCAGTATATGTGCCTGGATCGCCGAATACATCGCCGGAAGGGGTTGTAAACAGGATGTCTGCACCTTTCTTATTATATGTCGGGTGAACCCTTACGCCGGTTGTGTCTTCAATTTCATCAGCAAAAAAATCCAGCATATCTACAAATGCTTGCGGCTGGATTCCCATATGGTTCCCTGTCATGTAGCAATTTGCTACCGGGGTTGCAATCCAGTCTATATTCAGACCGAGAAGATTAAGCAATTCTCTGCCCATCATTGTTATTTCTGCCGTATCAATACCATAAGGGCAGAATACCGAACATCGCCTGCATTCACTGCACTGAAAGAAATAATACCACCACTCTTTCAGAACATCCAAAGTAAGCTCCCTTGCTCCGGCTATCCTGCCAAGTATTTTGCCGGCCTTGGTAAATTCATTTCTGTATATCGACCTGAGAAGCTCTGCTCGAACAACAGGCATATTTTTTGGATCGCCTGTTCCGATAAAAAAATGACATTTGTCAGCGCATGCACCGCAACGCACACAGATGTCCATAAAAATTTTAAATGTTCTAAACCTTTCCAGCCTGTCCTTCATCCCCTCTATAATGATTTCTTTCCAATTTTCGGGAAGTTTCCAGTCATCATTAAGCGGGTTCCATTCTCTTGGATATGGAAGACCAAGTGTTGCAACGCTCTTAGGTTTAGCAGCATAGCAAAACATCCCCTCTCTAATTACAGTAGGGGTGTCCATCCACCCGGTTTTGGGCGGAGTAAAATTTGTCCTTGCAATTAGTTCATCTGGTTTTAAATCTGCCATTACAACTCCTTTTCCACTGGGAGTCCAGCTCCTATCATTTTTTCCCTGAAATCATCTTCATATTCTGCATATGTATGAACCTTAACTTTTGGATTCCAAGGATTTATGTGTCTATGAGCCCTGGTGTTACAACGGACATTTCGCGTTGGACTCAGGAATACTCCACCTAAATGCATTAGTTTACTGAAAGGAAAATATGCCAGCAGAACACTGACAAAAAATACATGAACATAAAAAATAGCACCAATACCATCCGGAATGTGAGGATGAAATGTTACCATACCCATTGTCAGCTCTTTAACGCCAACGATATCTACCTTTGTAAAATATCGCATCATAATTCCGGATACAGCAATAGCGATAATGAGAAATAAGGGGAAAAAGTCTGCGGCAAGTGAGAAATATCTTACTTGCGAAATCACTATTCTCCTGAGAAGCAAAAACATTGCAGCCGCCAGCAGAACCACACCGGAAATCATGACACCAGGCAGCCCGATCTGGAGAAACCCGTCAAGTTTGTCAAGAATTTGAAGAGAGGAAGGAACAGGCTCAAGGAAAAAACGCAAATGTCTTACCAGTACCGTCAGGAATGAATAGTGAAATGCCAGTGAAAATAACCACAGCCACTTTTCCCAAACATAAGAAATCGTTGGGCCCTCGTTCAATTTGCATGTTGTATTCCTGAATAAGGAACGGAATAACAATATTTCCAGGGCCATCCTTATAATAACACCACCTGTGGTAAATGGATTATCAATCTTATTAGGTTTGATCCATGGAAGTGATTCTTGCTGACCGCATGTTGTGGGAATAGCAAATGGAACCGGAGAACGCGCCCAGTCATTGACTCGCATCACAAATCCCACAACAAATGTAATCAAGGCCATGAAGGGAATAATAATCCCGAAGAGCCACTGAAGCCCTACTGCTTCAACGCCCACATAGGCAACCAAAAAAAGAGCAATAACTGCCATGAGGGGATACAAATACTTTTCATTCATTAAACTTACCTCGCTTTATGGCTTCACAGCAACTTTCAAATTTTATTTTGACCAACTTATTTGTTGCTGCCTGAAGCATCCATTGTAATATTTGAATCTTCAGAGACCCGGTCCGTCTGCCGGAATCTCAGTTAACAAACCCGCCCGCTCAAATGCACGGAATGTTCTGTTTCTCTCCTCATTTGCCTTTATCCCAAAAACTTTCTCTCTGCATTTTAGATAAATATCAAAGGCAATCAAAGTCAATTCATCTATTTTTGATTCAAAATACAATAACTCTTTTAAAATATTTTTATCCGAGAGTTCTTTCTTCAAGCTCTCTCTTATAGCGTTTTTTAATAAAAAAATAAAACCGGTTGATTGTGAAGAAGATAAAATGGGCTGTACAGCTCTGACCCTTAAAATAGGGTCGAGATAAGATGTTATGGCTTTACAATCCATCTCATTAAGGAGTTCATCGAAAAGCGGTCCTAAATTTACAGAAAGGGTATTCCCAACCGGATTAGCAAAAGGATCTTTCTGCCCCTTCATAAATCTGGAGGTGTCAGCAGGATAGATGTCAATAGTTGAAGTCAGCCATTTTTTTACAATAGTATCTTTGTTTTGCTTTAATAAATTATTCAGCGCCATAACTCAGGTCCAACTCCTGACATCTCATTTCTAAATGAAAAAATGATACCCAAAACTGATAACTCAAGCTTTCAGCTTGCTGGCTTATAATCAAATAAGAAATTTTTGTCAAGAATAAAAACAATATCAAA
>JAJSZO010000006.1:20392-24731 GCA_030262795.1 Deltaproteobacteria bacterium
AAAATTAAAAAGGTGGGCAGGCAGCCCACCTTCTAAATAGCTAAAAGTGGAAAAATGCAGATTAATTAAACTTCTTCAACAGTGATAGCGCCTTGTTCGCATACTTCCACACATGTTTCACAGCCAAGACATTCTTCCTCATTAGCTACAAATGCTTTGCCATCCTTCATTTCCAAAACTTCAGAAGGACAATTTTCCACACATTCTTCACAACCCTCACATTTTTCCGTATCCACAGTAGGTATAAAAGCCATTTTAAAAGTCTCCTTTCTAAAAAAATAATTGACGGTGATAAAATCAACTCTGTTTTTTACATATCGAAAAAGCTCCTTATACCAATTAATAATGATAGTCAAGTATTCTGATAACTTTTCCGAGGTAATTATAAATTTTCAGTACTTCATTTGTCAGTTTACACTTTTTTTGAAACCATTGTAGGTTGGGTTGAGATAACTCATGAAAATCTGTGCAATCTGCGTAATCTGCGGATCAAAATTCAATAAATCCTATCAGAGTATTGTTAAATGCGACTTCCTTATTTATTTCTTCAACAGACGTTTTATGCCAGGCGTTACGGGTAAGAAATTTATAAGAAGATTCGTCCGAGACAAGATATAATGTTAATGAAACTTTTTTGCCGTTTTCTTTATCAAAAGAAGATTTAATTTCGATGTATTCTGATGCAGGCAGGGAATTTTCCAAAAGTAATTCAATTTGCTCCATTAAACTTTCCTGCCATTTTTTTTTCGTTTCATCCCTGCTGTTAGTTATTGGTATTGAATCTATGCTGAGCACAATTTTTGCTTCAGGCGTTTTATCCAACAGATGCTCAATAGCTGAGCGGCTATTTGTAATAAATATATTTGACATATCCTGATCGTTTTGCAGCAAATGTGTCCATGCAATAATTCGATCAGGTATCATATAGTCGCTTTGATAATCTATTTTTAATGTTTTTTCTCTACCATTTTCTTTAAATGATAATTCATTTTCTCCTTTGAGATTATCAATGAGATTCAATGTTTTTTCTTCCGAAAACAGAAGCTCTTTGTTTATTTCCCAGTTTTGCGAGTCGAATTCCTGGGCCATATGAAGAAAAATTCTTGCATTTAAAAGAGAGTCCTGCTTTTTTTCCTCAGCCTGGTATTTCCGGCTTTTTTTTATATCCGCTTTGATTTGTGATGTAGAAGAGTCGCTAAAAAATGGAATTATATCCGGTTTTGATTTAAAAAAAGCCAGTTCACTTTTCTGATGAATGTTTGCCCAGTTTTTGTAGTCTTTTAGAATGATATCAATTTTATTCTCATCTCCATTAACTGGAATGCGAATTTCAAGCAAACCGCTGTCAGCCTGTTTTTGCGTACTTTCAGGTATGTTAAGCGATGATGGCTGATAAACGATAATTTGCTTGAAAAAGGCGGAAAGCGCCTCTAAAACCGGTTCGGGAATATACGTAAATGGAAAATATATTGGTTTCATTGTTTCCTCTGATTAAATAATATAGGAATTTTCATAGTAGGGGCAATCTTCCGGTCTTTTACTGTAACGCCAAGGGATACGAGCCGGTTGCGTATACTGTCGGCAATATCCCAGTTATTTTCTGCTCTGGCCTTATCCCTTTCTTCGATCAAACGCAGGATTTCAGGATTTGAAAATTCATCTCCAAAGTCAAATATCCCTAACACCGAATCAATATTTCGAAACGCATCTATAATCTTGGTGGCATCCTCTTTACCTATCATTTTTTTCAGAATCAATATGTTTATTTGTTTTATGTTTTTAAAAATAGAAGCCAGTGCTGCTGAAATGTTCAGATCATCGTCCATGGCGGTAACAACACCATGTTTAATATCATAAATAAGCTGGTCAAGTTCAGGATAGGAAAGCTCCTCTTTTAAATTCATCAAAGAATTAATACAGATATCAAGTCGTTTTAAGGAATGTTTGATATATTCAAGCTGTTTGACTGAAAAATTAATGGGTTTTCTGTAATGGCTTGAAAAAAGCCAGTACCTTATTTCTCTTCCGGAAAAACCGAGATCATAGAGTTCTTTAAGAGTAAGTCTATTTTCTTTGTTATTCATGTTCTTGTCGTTAATCAGAACCTGATCACAATGAATCCAGTATTTGGCCAGTGGCCTGCCGGTTAAAGATTTAGCGATGGCTATTTCATTTTCGTGATGGGGAAATATAAGCGCCCTGCTGCCGGTATGGATATCAAAGAATTCGCCAAGATATTTCATGGACATGGCAGCGCACTGTATATGCAATGACGGTCGAACATTGCCCCAGTCTGTATGGACATATATTCCCCTTTTGAGCTCCGAAAGTCTGGATCTTTTGAAAAGAGTAAAATCCCGTGGATTGTTCTTTTCATATTCATCCAGATCTACTGTTGCTCCGATTTTTATCTTGTTTATGTCAACACCTGATAGTTTTCCATAATCTGAAAAACGGGAAATATCAAAATACAGCGAACGGAGTTTTTCATATGCAACTCCTTTATTAACAAGTTTTTTAGCGAGCAATACCATATCTTCGATATGTTCGCTTGTTTTTGGATATTCCGTGGCAGGCTTAATATTAAGGGCAGCCAGATCTTTCTTGAAATAATCAATGCGTTTTTCCGTGAATTCAGAGAGAGAAAGACCTGCTTTTTCAGAACCGTTTATAGTTTTGTCATCCATATCAATTATATTCATGATGTGGGTAACGGAATAACCCCTGAAATCAAGATAACGGCTTAGAAAGTCGGCAAAAACAAAACGCCGGCATTCTCCCATGTCCATTCTGGCATATGCTGTGGGGCCGCATGAATATATGGAAACCTTTCCCGCTTGACTCGGAATAAATGGTTCTTTGGTCCGGCTCATTGTATTAAAAAACCGAAGATCAACCTTGTCTTGTACTGCAAATAAAGGTGTGCTGAGGTACCGCTCACCACTGTCCGGAAATATTACAACTATTGTGCCTTCAGTCATGGCTTCAGCTTCTTTTCCGGCAATAACCATAGCTGCACCACTGCTCATACCAACAAACATTCCTTCTTCTTTTGCAAGCTTCCTTGTCATTTCAAAGGCTTCTTCGTCTTCAACATTGACTATTTTATCAAGACGCTTTTTATCAAGAATTTCCGGTCGGTATGCCTCCTTCATATTTTTTAAACCCTGAATTTTATGCCCGAGGTAGGGTTCTACTCCAACTATCTTTATAGCAGGGTTGTATTCTTTCAGCCTTTTTGAGACACCCATAAGAGTGCCGGTTGTTCCCATGGTTGCAACAATCATTGATACATTGCCGTTGGTTTGTTTCCGGATTTCTTCGGCTGTTCCATGATAGTGTGCCAGACAGTTGGCTTCATTATTGAACTGATCTGTCATATAGTAAGTATCCGGGTTTTCCAGCGCCAGACGATATGCTTCCTCAATTGCACCATCTGTTCCAAGATGCCCAGGGGTCAGTAAAATTTCAGCGCCACGGGCCTTCAGTATCTTTTGCCTTTCAGAGCTTACAGCCTCGGACATTGTTAACAGCAGTTTATATTTTTTTACAGCACATACCAGAGCAAGTCCGATCCCTGTATTACCGCTTGTAGCCTCGATCACCGTCTTGCTGTGTGTAAGTAAACCGGATTTTTCCGCTTCCTCAATCATATAAAGAGCGATTCTGTCCTTTATTGAACCCCCGGGGTTCAAATATTCCAGTTTTGCGAGTATCTTAACCTTTGGATTCGGGTTTAGTTTACTTAGTTCCACCAGCGGCGTATTACCTATGGCGGACAGGATAGAATAACTCATCGGCTTTATATCCACAAAGCTTTTATTATGTCATTTTTGACTTGATTCTCATCATTTGATGCATCAATAATTCTGAATCTCAAAGGCTTTTTTCTCGCAAGCTCAAGGTAGCCGGATCTTACCTTTTTGTGAAATGACAGGGTTTCTTTTTCAAAACGGGTTTCAAGGGCAGTCCTTGAACCGTTTTCTATTTGTTCCCATGCGCGCATTAAGCCTGTTTCAGGTGGCAGGTCAAGAAGGATTGTTATGTCGGGTTTTAAATCCTCAAAGACCAATTCATGCAATTTATTTATAAGTCCTGTATCAAGCCCCCTTGCAAAGCCTTGATATACAACCGTGGCATCATAATAACGATCACATAAAACGATTTTACCTAATGATAAAGATGGATATATAACTTTTTTAATATGCTGGGATCTGTCTGCCATATATAGAAGAAGCTCTGTGAGAGAATCCATATCCTTGCTTTCAGGATCAAGCAAGATAGCCCGTATTTTTTCTCCGGTCTTCGTACCTCCCGGCTCCCGGGTTATAATGCAGTT
>JAJSZO010000007.1:0-5367 GCA_030262795.1 Deltaproteobacteria bacterium
AAAAATATTACCCGACAGTGCTTTAAGCTCTTTAAGGTGGCCTTTCCATTCGGCATTAAGGGTTTTAAGCTCTTCCTTTTTGTTTCTTACCTCGTCACCTGGCAGGACCCCGGTATCTTTCGTGTCTTCAAAGTCTTCCTCATCAGCAGCACTGAACAGCCCTTGTAACTCTGTAATGCGCGCCTGGGCCTGCTCCATTTCTTCCAGTACTTCAGGGAACTGGCTTTGCAGAATCTCATCATCAGGGATCAGTTCCGGTCCCCATCCACTTGCGGCAATGGATTTGAAATCTGCCTTGAGCAGGTTCACGTAGTTGGCAAAGGCACCTCTTACTTGAAAAGGGGTCAGCAGATTCTGTTCTGAAAACTCGTCTGCAACGCTCTTGAGCAAGCTTCTGCGCATAAGATAAACGTTGCCCGAATTCTCATTTTGGTTTTCAGAATCATAGACCAGTGCCTCTACAATAGGCAAGTTGACCTGCCACCAGTCTTCCAGTTGCTGTATAAAAACGTGATGGCGTACTACCACACCCGGATGATTTGTCACAAAATCAGCGATGGACCGTTTATCGGCAATGGGTTCGGCAATATCCATGTAGGTATCATCTCTTGGAGTATAACAATTTTCACGAAGACCTTTGTAATTGCTCCAGAAGTGTTCCAAAGCATTGATCTCCACAACAGGGATGCCGCCATGCAAATGGGCTCTTACATCATGTGGTTCGGGTGGTGGTGCATTATCCACATAACGCCGGATATTACAGTTGTAATCTTCCGCGGCTATTTCCTTCACCGGGACTTTGCGCGCATAACCTGGTATATCAAGCCCCTTTCGGTAGGCATGAACAATTTTGTCGATGTCTTCAGGCCGCAAATGATTTTGTGCTTTTCCTTCCCGGTATTCTCTATCTGCATTGATAAACAGCACATGGTCCCGGTTTACAGCCCCTTGTTTGTTCATTACCAGAATACAGGCGGGAATGCCGGTACCGTAGAACAGGTTGCTCGGGAGGCCGATAATGGCTTCTAGATAACCTTTTTCAATAAAGTGCCGGCGTGCTGCGCGTTCTTCACCACCACGGAACAAAACGCCGTGAGGCATGACTGTGGCCAGACGACCGTCGTGTTTGAGAACCGACAGCATGTGCTGTACAAACATAAGATCGGCTTTTTTCCCTTTTTCAGGCATCATCACTGGAAAACGGCCCGGAAAAATGAGATCTCTTTTAATATAGTTCTGACTGAACGGCGGATTAGCCAGCACCCGGTCGAAACGCTTGAGCTCGTTATTTTCATCCAGGTGTTGCGGTTCCTTGATGGTGTCTGCCTGCCGGATATCGGCATGGGATATCCCATGCAGCAACATGTTCATTTTGCAGATAGACCAGGTTGTGCCTATCTTTTCCTGACCGTTGAGGGACAATTCGCCGGGATCACCGCCGCATTCCCGCAAATAGTCCCGTGTCTGTATCAGCATACCGCCGGAGCCTGCCGTTGGATCATAAATACTCATCTCTTCCTGGGGATCACAGATTTCCACACAGACGCGGACCACTTGGACAGGTGTATAAAATTCACCGGCCTTTTTACCAGCAGAATCCGCAAAAAATTTGATCAACCATTCATAGGCAGCTCCCAGTAAATCCGGAAATTCAAAGTCTTCATCTTTAAGGGGTATTTTTTCAAAGTTTTGAATAAAATCAGCCAGAGTGTCATCATCCAGCGTCCGCTGACCTATCTTTCGGTTAAAATTAATCCCTTTAAGCACATCCTGCAGAGCGTCAATGTTAGCATCTTCAATGGCTTCAAGGGCTTTGTTGAGCATTGTTCCAACATTCTCTTTGACATGCTTTAACGCAGGATGGTGAATGACTTCTGTTTTGCCGTCTTTTGTTACCTGTTCATCCCAACCCTGATTCCAGCGCGCCCGTTCCGGAACATAGAAATACTTGCCTGAATAGTTGTCAGGGTCAATTAACGCTGTAGCAATATCTTCTTCAGACATGCCTTTAGCCACAAGTTCTGTTTTCAGTTCTGCCTGTCGTTGATCAAATAAGTCGCTGGCACGCTTTAAGAATAACATGCCAAAGATATATTCCTTGTACTCGCTGGCATCCATGCTGCCGCGAAGGTCATCGCAGGCAGTTAACAAAAGGCTTTCAAGACGCGACAGTGTGAGTTTGGTTTTTACCATTATGGGTTTGTTCCCCTAAGATATTCCTAATAAGATTTGTCATTGCTTGGGCATATAATGTCTCTGATGAGTAAGCCCGGATAAAAGCCATAGTAGTTCAAGAAAAAAACACTTACATCAATAGGAATAGATTCCAAAATGCCCCGGCTTCAGGCATCTGCTCAATCATTTTGTGTACGCTCGGCATGGGCGTGAACTAATGGGGTGAAAGTCCCCCTATACGTGAACCGTGTTAATGTGCTGAACACATCTAACAAAAGTATTAGCCGAAGGCAAGGGCGGAATCGTGAGAGACCGTCTGAAGGAAGCTGGAGTGCAAAGCTATGAGCCGACGAACAGAAACAGCATACAAGGCCAAGTTTCCGGGTGAGTTAGCACAACATAACGAAGCCCTGGGTTCGGGAGATATGGTAAATGCTGCGGTTGTGTAGCAAAAGTTCACGTTCTTATCCGGGGAGACCTGTCCGGCATGCGGACAGGATACTGACAGCGTTCTGATGCGGCAAAGTATCGGGTAATCGGACAGAAAGATGGAAAATAATTTGTTGATACCCGTTTTTATCACTTACCTTCGCTAAGGCGTCTTCTGTCACAGGTAAGGCAACATGGCGGTAAGACCATGGTGATAGAAGAAATTGCACAGCTCACGACTTGGATGAAGAAAATGATGATATCAGAAAACGTCATCCAGACCTTGTTCGGAGTAAATCATTTCGATTGAGTTTTTTTAAGAAATCCTTTTCTACTTCGCACAATCAAGCGACATCGGACAGCCAACAGGGCATATTTTGATGAGGGTATCAAGATTTTAGAACTATCGCAACATGCTGTAGTTCTTTATGAAAAACAGAATATGCAGGAAAAACGTAAAATTTTAAATTTTTTACTTTCGAACTCCACATGGAAGGATGGAAGGCTCTACCCAAACTATAGACAACCATTTGATATGCTATCAGAAACCAACATTGCTCACCAAAAAAGCAAAAGCCCTTTTTCCGAAGAAAAAAGGCCTTTTTGAATTCTGGCTCCCCAGCACGGACTCGAACCGCGGACTTAGTGGTTAACAGCCACTCGCTCTGCCAACTGAGCTACTGGGGATCTGTAAATTGACAATTGATTTATTCCTGAAAATCAGGAAGAAATCAATAAAAAATTGATTAGTTATTAAAAATATAAATTATTGTCAAGAACCAATATATAATAACCGTAAAAAATTAGGAACGTGGACGAATTAACTTCCACAAGTAGGCGCATAGATTTGGGTCAGATTTGTTCGATCTCAAATCACAAAAGTTGATGGAATAGCGGGCTATTTTGATATTTTTGTGATTTGAGATCGGGCAAAGGTGGCCTGAAGCTGTGATGCATAGTTGCGGAAGTTATTTCGTCCACGTTCCTTATATCCTTAATTTTAAAGAAAGCTCATCAAGTTGAGCCTTGCTTGTTTCAGCAGGTGCATCCGTGAGAAGACATGCGGCCTTCTGGGTTTTTGGAAATGCAATAACATCACGTATGGAAGGCTGTCCACAAAGAATCATGACCAGCCTGTCAAAGCCGAATGCAATGCCTCCGTGGGGGGGAGCTCCTGAATCAAGTGCTGAAAGAAGAAATCCGAATTTTTCTTCATAAGTTTTTTTATCCATCCCCAACGCTTCAAACACCTTTTCCTGTTGGTCCTTGTTATGGATACGTATGCTTCCGCCACCAATTTCCGAACCGTTTAAAACAAGATCGTAGGCTCTGGATCTTACGGCAAGAGGGTCGTCCTTTAAAAGTTTTAAATCTTCTTCAAGAGGAGCTGTAAAAGGGTGATGCAATGCCTGAAACCTTTTTTCTGTTTCATCGTATTCAAGCAAGGGAAAATCGGTAACCCATACAAAACTGAATTCATTTTCGTTTATTATGTCCAGCTTTTTCCCGAGATGGTTTCTAAGATGCCCCAGAGCTTCATTTGTGACCTTTGGTTGATCAGCTACAAAAAAAATAAGGTCTCCGGGTTCCATTTCTATACGCATGGATAGAGCTTCTTTTTCCTGGTCTGTGAAAAATTTTGCTATGGGAGACTGCCATGTATCTTCCTTTATTTTTATCCATGCAAGCCCTCTTGCCTTGTACACTGCAACAAATTCAGTAAGATCATCTATTTCTTTCCGTGAAAAATATGAGCAGCCCTTTGCATTCAGTGCTTTGACTATCCCACCTTTTTTAACAACACTGGAAAAAACCTTGAAGCCTGATTTTTCAACGATATCCGATATATCTTTAAGTTCAAGGCCGAAGCGAATATCCGGTTTGTCAAGCCCGAAGCGACTGACCGAATCTTTGTATGAAAGATGCAAAAAGGGAGGCTTGATTTCTATCCCAAGAACATCATTAAAAATTTCTTTCATCATGCCTTCAGCTATATTCATGATATCGTTTTCGCCGACAAAGGACATCTCCATATCTATTTGGGTAAATTCCGGCTGACGGTCCGCCCTCAGGTCTTCGTCTCTGAAGCAGCGAACTATCTGGTAATAGCGGTCAAGCCCTGAAATCATCAAAAGCTGTTTGAAAAGCTGAGGTGACTGGGGCAGAGCATAAAACTGACCGGGATTAACTCTGCTGGGGACAAGATAGTCTCTTGCGCCCTCAGGGGTGCTGCGCGTTAATACAGGCGTTTCAATTTCAAGAAATCCGAGTCTATCAAGATAGTTGCGAACAGATACAGCAGCTTTGTGACGCTTGATCATATTGTTTTGCATTTGAGTACGTCTGAGATCAATATGGCGATATTTGAGCCGTATTGTTTCCGACACATCAATTTTATCTTCGATTAAAAAAGGAGGCGTTTTTGCTGTATTTAAAATTTTAAGCTCAACAACCGTAACTTCTATCTCTCCGGTTTTTAAGTTTGGATTTGTCATTCCTTCAGGTCTGTTATCCACAAAACCACGCACACCGATTACATATTCATTCCTGATTGCATGAGCCTTTTCGTGAATTTTTATATCTTTCTCCGGATTAAAGACAACCTGAGTTATGCCTTCCCTGTCTCGCAGGTCAATAAATATGACTCCTCCATGGTCTCTTCGGCGCTGAACCCATCCCATAAGCACAACTTCCCTGCCCACTGAGGCTGCATCAAGTTCACAGCAGTTGTGCGTTCTCCTCATTTTTCCAAGTATATCATCC
>JAJSZO010000007.1:5467-24600 GCA_030262795.1 Deltaproteobacteria bacterium
CCAGTCTGTCAAGACCTATTGCAAAGCCGGTGGCTGGCTGATCATCTCCCCCTAATGTTTTTACCAAACCATCATAACGTCCGCCACCAGCTACAGCATTCTGGGCGCCTAATAAACCTGTCTGAATTTCAAAAGTAGTGCGGGTATAATAGTCCAGACCTCTTACCAGGTGTTTGTCGATTACAAATGGAATTTTAAGTTTTTCAAGTGCATATTTAACTGTTTCAAAGTGTTGGCTACATTCCGGACATAAATAATCTATTATAGCAGGAGCATCAACCATAGCCTCGCGGCATGAAGAATTTTTGCAGTCAAGCGCCCTTAACGGATTTTTTTTACTTCTTTTAAGGCAATCACCGCATAATTTTTCTGTTGCAGATGAAAGAAAAGCGGAAAGAGATTTCTTGAAATTTGGACGGCATTGGGGACAACCCAATGAATTTATGTGGGGTTTGGCGTCCGTTACTTCAAGCATGTAAAAAAGTTTCACAGCCAGAAAAATAAGCTGTGCATCAATAAACGGCGAATCTATACCAAACACTTCGGCATTAATCTGATAGAATTGCCTGTACCTTCCTTTTTGGGGTCTTTCCCTGCGAAACATCGGCCCGATGCTATAAAATTTCTGCACAGGATCCTTTGCATACATTTTATGCTGAATATATGAACGAACAACAGATGCCGTAGCTTCAGGCCGCAGTGTAATAAGATCTCCCTTTCTGTCAGGAAAGGTGTACATTTCTTTTTCTACAATATCGGTATCCTCCCCAATGCTCCTTGCAAAAAGCTCAGTACGTTCCAGAATCGGCAGCCGGATTTCCTTAAATCCAAAATCCTCAAAAAGTGAGCGGGCAGTTTTTTCTATATTTTGCCAGATCTCAACTTCTCCGGGCAGAATATCTTTAAATCCTCTAATTAATTGTATCATTATAGTAACTACTCAGGTTGTTCACGGTTTGTCTGGTTCCCATGCTCCGGCGTGGGAACCCATATGGTATGCATTCCCACGCTGGAGCATGGGAATGAGAAATATATAAAAAGTAAAAGTATGGTATAATAATATATAAATTTATAGCTCGACAGTCCTAGGAATTTGAATAGGATACAAGAATAGCCTCTACCGGATCGGAAGGCGGCATTGGGTAATGTTTTTCTTCGTAGACCTCTACCAAAGTCATTAATACATCTAATTCATCGCCATTCGGTGTTCCAATTTCTGCTTCCCAAAGTTTTTCAATACGTTTCAGCGCTTGGTTATATGAATGTTCATCTCTAATAGGTTTAACCATGGCCTACCTGCCTTATCTCTGTCAGTATTTTTCCAGGGTGGATTGGCAGTGTGATAATTTGTGATTTCAATCTTTAAGCCTTGGCAGGAGTTGTATCTTTGTCGAGATTTTCAAACTGAGCAATGTTTACATCTCCTTCTGGAAATTGGGCCACTATTTCCAGGTTTCCGCCCATAGCTTTTACGTAGGTGCGCAGGGTGCTTATGTACATATCGGTGCGACGTTCCAGTTTGGAAACCGAGGCCTGTTTTACACGCAATATTTTTGCCATCTGTTCCTGAGTTAGAGAGCGTGCTTGACGCAATTCTTGGAGGGGCATTTCTTCCAGCATTTTGCGTGTTTTTGCTTCGACTCGTCTTTGTGCTTCCGGTGACATTTTGTTACGGAGTAACTTAAAGGGCTTAGCCATAATTCTCATCCTCTCTTTTCAGAATTTTCAAATGTTTAGTGAAAAGTCTGTCCGCTATTGGAATCATTTTATCGTACCATTTCTCATTACCCGTTTTCTTGCCCCCGATCAAGAGCATTGCCGTTCGTTTTGGGTCGAAGGCATACAAGACCCGGTAAGGTTTTCCTTTGTGTTGGACTCTTAACTCGCGCATTTGTCCCACTTTTGAACCCATGACGTCCGAGGAGTAAGGATACGGAAGCGTAGGACCTTTTGCTTCCAGCAAACCCACAATTGCTGCGACATCTTCCTGCTCTCCCTCGGTTAAAGTATTCCACCACTCGCCAAAATCATCAGTGTATTCAACATCCCATGCCATAGGAAAAATATAGCCTAGATAGAATAATTTGTCAAGTGGCAAGAGGTGGAACTGGATATTCGACATAAAGAACCAAAAAATCGACACTACCGTATATTGTGTGTGAGTAGCTCAACTCATACAAGATACAGTGTGAAGAATCCGTAAACTAAATTTAGTCTGCAATATATTGATTTTCATGCCTTTTATGAGGTAGACCAACACCTTAATACTCATATAAAAATCGAATGGTTGCCCATTTCAGACCACTCTTTAATTTGTACAAACCGGCTACCAACTTAAAGCGGGACAATTTGTAGGGTGGGCACTGCCCACCAATTCAATGGGTGATCTCTGTAAACCGCATAGATTGGTGGGCGATGCCCACCCTACTGTAACACCTTGGGATTACAAGGTGTCCCGCCTTAAGTTGGTAGCCTACAAACCTTATGTCGAATATCCAGAGGTGGAATGTGCCAGTCACCAGCCGGAAGAGCGACAAGACCGGTGCTAATGATTGAAAAGCGAAGATACAGGATTCTGTCGTCCCTATGGGACTGAATACATTTTGTTATACCTCCAGCCTGGCAATAAATTACCAGGCTATTCTCAAATACCCCTACGGGACAGGATAAGGATTCTCCGCTGATACAAAAAAGAAGATACTTGACATTTTTTCATTATTACAATAATTTCGTTCACGTTCCTTATTATTATCTTTGAGGGCATCCTTCATTTTGTAGTTTACACTTTTTCAACATTGACAGATGCCAGCCATTAGCTGACAGCCGTTAGCTATTAGGCAAAACTTTTCTATAAAAACGGGTTGTTAAGCTAAAAGCTAATGGCTAACAGCTATGCGCACAAATCATATTTTTTGAGGTATCTTACCCTTAAAAGTGTAAACTACTTTTAGGCTGTTATGAAGGATGCCTCTTTGAGGTTGAACTATTGCCTGACTTCTACAAATTCAGCGAATATTATTGTGAACAAGATACGTTAAATGAAATTGATACAAAAAAACAGAAACCGTTTAATCCTGTGTCTTTTTTTGATCTGGTGGATGTGTATTGCTGTTTTCTATATGATTACTGCAATCAGGGTTAGCCGGGCAAGGGAGACTATCTGTCAATCCGGAGTGGAAATGGCCAAAGTTTTTTCCAGTCGTGTCAGTTTACCTCTGTTAGAACTGGATATGGCAACTATGAGTGCATTGCTTAGTGAAGCTACCGGTAATTCGGATATAGTTTATGCAGCTATTGTCGACCATAAAAACAACATCATAACTTACACCAATGTTGAACTGATAATGCCTGTAATAAAAGAGGGGGCACGCACTGTTGATCAAGTTTGTTTTTGGGAAGGGAATTCATCTGATCACAAAAAGATTATCAACTTTTCTTCAGATGTGACTTATGCAGAAACAAAAATCGGCGAAATATATCTGGCTATTTCAGCCGCTGAAATTGACAAATTTAAAAAACTCTTTGGTCTTGGTGCGCTTTCAAGTTTTACTGTCTTGTTATTTGTAATAATTGTGTTATATTACAAAAAAATCAGGTTGATAGTTAGCAGACTAAGAGCTGCTTATATATCACAAGCATGCAGCAGTAGCGCTTTTGCAGAAACAACCTGTATCGCATGCCCGCTGTGTGGAACAAACCGGCCTTTTTCCCGTGAAGTTTTTAATTGTACAAACCTGGACAGGTTCAGGATTATTCAGTCAACAAATAGTAAGCTGAAGCCGGGAGTGTCTGATAAATCTAAAGATATCTTTTTATCGGAAATTGATAGAAGAAAAGACTTGGGTTGGTTGAAACGTCAACTAATTGTTCGGTGCATAGAAATTATTAAAAAACTGTCGACTTAGAGAGGTTTTCATGGCATCTGTTCGCGAAATTGCCTTAACAAGCATGTTATGGGTAAAAGAGTTCCAAACGAACATTTTCAAGAAGACCACTATTAAATTACTTAAGACAAAATTTATTCGGCGTAATAAAAACAGCGTGGTTATATGTCTGGTCATTTGGCTTATAGCCGCTACAAGTGGTTATCTAATTTTAAATAGTAATGCAAAACGTCTCATTAATGATTTTCATCAATACGGATTGTCAGCAAGTCAGAAGCTTGCCGGCAAGATCGCTCCGTCTCTTTTAGAAAATAACATATTGTCTCTGAATGTTGCAATCGGAGAGATTGACGGCAGTAATAACTTGATATCCGCATCAATTCTGAATCATGAAAACAAGTTTGTGACTCACACCGATTCCAATATGATAAACAGAACATTTATACCTATAAAGGATGAGAGATATATAGATACTATTGAAGGGGTTTCCATCAAAGCAAAGTCTTTGCCAAATAACGAAAAGATTGTCAGCTTTTCAACAAATATCACCTTTTCCGGAATAAATATCGGCAAAGTGTATCTGGTATTTTCTTCAACCCACCTGTACAGCTCTATAAGTAAATACAAAGCCTTCTTTCTTTATGCGATAGTCTTGAGTCTTGTTTTGTTTTCAGCAATCATGGCAGCTATAGATCGTATTTCCAAGACAAAAGCATTAAAGATTCAAAAAAAACTTGAAGGTATGACCAGGATCGGTCCTTATATACTGCAAAAGAAAATAGCGCAAGGAGGAATGGCCGAGTTATTCCTCGCAGACTATGTGCGTGAGGATGGTTTTCGAAGGATTGTAGTCGTAAAAAAAATACTGCCTCATCTTATTGAAAATTCGGAGTTTATTAAGATGTTCATCCGAGAAGCCAGACTGGCCGCATTATTGCAACACCCAAATATTGTTCAGATAAATGATTTTGGCAAGTTCCGGAATGTTTACTATATCGCTATGGAATACGTCCGCGGCAAAAATCTGGCTGAAATCACGGCAGTGGCAAAAAATGGCCTCCCTGTTGATCAGTCAGTTTTTCTTGTTTTACAGGTTAGTAGAGGTTTGCACTACTCGCATTCTAAAACAGACGACAAAACCGGAAAACAGCTCAATATTGTTCATCGAGATATCAGCCCCCAGAATATCCTTATTTCATTTCAAGGAGAGGTCAAGATAAGCGATTTCGGAATCGCTAAAGCCAGATCTGAGCCCAGTTTAACCCAGGCTGGTGTCATTAAAGGAAAACTTTCCTACATGTCTCCGGAACAGGCATTGGGGCAATCTGTTGACCTTAGGGCTGATATTTATGCTTTGGGCATTGTCTTTTATGAAATATTATCCGGGGAAAAATTATATCAATTTGGTAGTGATATAGAAGCCATTCGGTTTATTCCTGAAAAAGAGATAGCTCCTATAATAAAATTAAGACCTGATATCCCTGACGAGTTAAATAGAATTGTGATGAAATGCCTGGAGAAAGACAAAGAATTAAGATATCAAAGCGTACAAGAACTTCATGATGATTTGATACACCTTAAAATGAAATTAAACATAACTTATGACAGGTCAAATCTTGTAGAGTTTATGGAGAAGCACTTCAAGAAATAGAAAATGTTTGGCTACCAAACTGTAACTCCTTCGCATCACTTACTTCATGGAGAAATTTAGAGTGAATCATGATATCAAGATGCCATCTTTGTTACCTTATCTTGAGCTTACCGATACGAAATTCCGATTAAATTTTTCTTTGATCTCTCAAGATGTTTCCATTCTGGAAAAATCTCCTTTTCCATTTCTAATTATCAGTGAGTCGGACCCTTTTGCCAGGCTCATTGACGCTCGGTTTGCAACCGATGCCGGAAGTGAAATCAAACGAGTATTTCTTTTGTTTCAAAAGGATGAATATCATCTGACAAAGGATGAATTACGGCCTTTTAACAACCAGGATATTGATCAATGCTGGCAAAAAGCCTTTTCGTTTTATTCGAAAAAAGACCAGGATGGTTCCGTTTTCATCCTGGACGATCAAATCGGAGAAAATGGAGGGCTGGTACCTTTACAGCCTTTATTTTTTTGTAAATCAAAACGGATCTTTTTTCATCCCCCGTGTCCGGTCTGTGGGCTGCCTCTTCAACAATGCTATGATGACGACATTTTGACCGGTTTGGGGTTTCAGCGGTATTCTGCTTCACTTAAGCGTTATTTGTTTTGTCCGGCGTGTTTTGGTTCAACAGGCAAGTCCGATTTTTACGTTTTTTCACTGGAAAGTTCCGATCATTTCGCACCTAAAGACAGGTTGGCCGTACTTAAAGACAGGTGGGATTTGATTAAAGAATTCGGTCGTCTCACAGAAGTGAAAAACAGCTTGAATCAATTTCCCTGTATCAATTGCTCCAGCCACCAGGAATGCTATAAACCGGATGGTTTAGTCGTTTCAAGAATCATTCCAATTTCTTTTTATCCTTTTTACATGTTGATTTTTGAAGCCGCGTCGATTAACGCTTTTGATTTTTTGTCTCTAATTTCAGGCGCCTCATTTGACGATCTTGAAAGCCGGCTTAGTGAAAAACAACAGTTGGGCAGAATGAATTGTCTGAAGTCTTTAAAACAAAGCAGTTTGTCAACAACTCCTTTTTTCTTTGATAAAGACGAAAGATATTTTCCGGAAGTATTGTATTTAAAGCTTTCTTTTCTATGTGAGCTTGTTAGGACTGTCTTTTCCAGGCCTGATGATTCATGGCCTGGTTTATCTATTGATAGAATCTGGATTAACCTTACAGGCTCAAATAGCCTGTTGCCGTTTTTCTGGAACTTTAAGCTAAAATTTATAGACATAGGGGGAAATGCCGTTAACCCGCCATTTTTTCCGAAATTATTCCCATATGACAGCCCCCATTTGCTGGGAATTATTTGGTTTTACACGCTTCTCGTCAACAAAAAACAAGGTGTTTCAGAGATATATGCAGCTCTTGGAGAAAAAGTTAACAAAATAGTCTCAAATGATGATGATAGCCTGGAAAGCTTTCTGAAAAACAGCTCTGATGGCGTTTTTTCTCCTGTAAATATTTTTTGGATTCCTGATGGAAAGAGTGTTAGTCAAAACTGGGTGAGGCTTTGGGAAAAATCTATCGGTTTGGGCTGGTCTTTATTGAAAATTGGGTTGAAAACCGGCTTGATGGAAGATTCTAAATGGTCGAAGGACAAATTTCAGCAAGAGTTGGAGAACCTCAGAAAAGAGGTCAAAAACAAATTGTTTTCTCAAGATCTCAATTTTGTACAAGCAGAGCCTGCGTCAGAAAATAAGGCTATTTATGAGATCCTTGCTAAGATCATGGGAAAATGGAGTATTGGCTTAAATATAGATATGGATGCACAGAAGGATGAATTAGAAAAAACGGTTGTTGTATCAACAGCAGACATGGAGAAGTTTGACAATAAAGATCTTGTCTCACAAGATGAATATGAGATAGAAGAAACACTTATTATTTCGCCTGATGACTTTATAAAAGAAAAATCACCGTCAACAAAAAAAGCAGGCCAACCTGAAAAAAACGATTTTATATCCGAAACGGTTATCCTTTATCCTGATGATGGCGAGAAGGGATAGGAGAATGAACAACCAGATATCAATTGAACAAATAACAAATGAAATCAGAAAAATTTATAAGTCAGATTGCTTGCGGGCTGAGACTTTAATCGAAACATATCTTGAAGAAAGATTAAAGGAATTTTCAGATAGTGAAAAATTGACGTTGCTTGAGAAACTGACGGCTGAATTTAATATAGGTGTTTTAAGTAGATACAACGGGTTAAACATAGATGAAGAGGTTCTTCCGAGGCTTTTTTCATTATTATTAGGAAAAAAGGTTTCTCTGGCCGATCTATCTTCCACAGAACTTTTGCAAAAATTGGCTGAATCCTTGAATACTATCTTCGATGCTCTCAATCAAGTGGTTGGTGTGATTAATACAACCTTTCTTGGCAAATACACCGGGGATGAAACGATCCGGCAGGTCATAGGTTTTCATCTGGAAGGTGGAGAAAGTCATGCCAGGTCCCTTGAGAGCTATCTTGGGCAGATCAAAAAAGCCTTTCTGATTGCACATCAAGCATTTAAAGAGGCTGCTTACACCGAAATGAGCGAACTCCTGCACGAATTGGCCCCTGATCAGATCAAATCTGCCGATAGTGGAGGTTTCAAGTTCGGTCCGTTCCAAAAAGCAGAATTCTTTGAAATGTATGAGAAAAAGTTTTATACATGCAAAAAATGGTTTGACTCAGGACGCTTCATGGAGAAATTCTTAAGAGAATTTGAAAAGAATTCTCAAAAATTGTTCGAGCCATAAAGAACGTGAACGAAATGATTTCCACGTTCCTATAGGAGGTAACAAAATGAAAAAATATATTAAAATACTGATTCTGTGGTTGCTTGCTTTTGGAATCTGTTCATGCGCGTCCCTGCCTCTTGCTCCCCCGGAGTGGGTATACGAAAAAGAGGCTATCCGACTTCATTTGAAAGCTGATTTTCAATTAAATCTCCATGAGAGAACACCTCACACACTACTTATGTGTGTTTATCAACTCAGAAATCCGAACACTTTCAATCAGCTTGCCGGCGATAATAACGGGATTTACAAACTTTTGGAATGCGGCCTTTTTGACGATAGTGTGGTTGGAACAGAAAGATTAATCATTCATCCGGGGCAAGATCTGACTTTTACTTTGAACCGTGCCGAAGGTGCAAAATACGTAGCCATCGTAGCTGGTTACTATTTGCTTCATAAAGAGCGGATTATACGGTTGTTTGATATTCCGGTGATTGTAGAAAAAAAGGGGTTGATTAAGATGACTAAAATTTTAAAACCAGGCCCCTTGAATATAGAACTTACGTTGGGTCAGCAACAGATTCAATAACATTATCCCCTCACAAAGAAAGAAGATAGTTAACATTAAAAGTTTTCCAAATGACTTAACATCTTGTAATTATTTAAATTAGCGCCCTGCGGGCGGACTTAAAAGATGAACGTCCAACATCGAATTTTGAATAAGGTATTCTGCCAATTTATAAACCGGCAGAGCGAAGCGATTTCATCATTCGATGTTCGACGTTCAAAAAAAATCACCTATATCATACCGAATTCATTAGGCATAAAATGGAAATTCCTATACTATTAAATTAACCACAGAAGGCGTACAGCACACAAGGTTCAGGGTTCAAGCAATACTGCCATTTGATGTATTCCTTAAAACATCAATACACGAAAGCACAATCTCTAAGAAACTTTGGCCAGTTAACCCATCATTCCAGCGGACAGTAGGGAGATGCGCTGCTGAATTCGTCGTTAGTCTGGCAAAGGGAAATAGACCCCCTATGAGCTTTTTTGAAGCTGGCATGCTGATCTGTTTTGGCATCAGTTGGCCCGTCTTGATTGCGAAGTCTGTCCGCACAAAAGTGGTCTTAGGCAAGAGCCCGCTCTTCATGGCGATTCTATGTCTCGGCTACGTCTGCGGATTCATGCATAAGATCCTGTACTCTTTGGATTGGATCATTGTGCTTTATGCGCTCAATTTCATTATGGTGGCAATCGACCTTACTCTATACTTCAACTATTTGCCAAAAGAAAGGCAGACTGCCGCCATATCAACAACTGAACAAAGCGTTGCTCGGCGACGCAGTAAACAGCGCATGTGAACGCAACCGTTAAGGAACGTGGACGAATTAACTTCCTCAACTATGCATCACAGCTTCAGGTCGCCTTGGGGAAGTTAATTCGTCCACGTTCCTAAGGGAAAGATAAGAAATATGGAAAAACCTCTTTTTTGGCATCAAGGCCTGTTTTTACAACCACAACATTTTCAACAGGAAGACCTTTATTTTCAGTCTCTGTTGACACCTTTTCATAAATTTCTTCAGCCCCACCTGTGGGGCGTCGGGAATTTGGAGATCCAAACAACCGCTCTGGGCAATTTTTCTTTTAATCTCTTGAAAGGTGAATTTTTGTTTCCGGACATGACCTATCTGATTTTCCCTGGCAATTCTCTTGTTGAGGCCCGTTCTTTTGATGAAGCCTGGGTGGATGGTGATAAACCTTTTACCGTTTTTCTCGGCCTGAAAAAATGGAACAATGCCGGAGAGAACGTTACCGTCCTTCCCAAATTAGAAAATCTTTCAGAAGTGACCACCAGATTTGTGACAACGACCAACCCTGAAGAAGTTCCCGACCTGCATCAAACCGGCCCGCCAGCTCAAATCAAGAGGCTTTGCCATGTTCTAAAAATATTTTGGGAAACGGAAAAGGATCAGGCAGGAGACTATATACTTATTCCTCTTGCTCAATTAGAAAGATCAGGCGAAGAGATAACGCTTTCCGAACAATTTATTCCTCCCTCCCTTACCATTTCCGGTTCGGATCCTCTCGTAAAGATTGTCAGGGAAATCAGAGATCAGATCGCATCTCGCGGCCACCAGCTTGAATCGTATAAACGTGAAAGGGGGATTCATACGGTCGAATTCGGGGCAAGAGATATGGTTTATCTCCTGGCCTTAAGGTCCCTTAACCGCTACATTCCTTCCCTTTTTCATTTGACTGAATCGCAACAGGTTCATCCCTGGACAGTGTATGCCCTCTTAAGAGAGTTGATCGGCGAACTCACTTCTTTTTCAGAGCAGGTCAATGTGATGGGAGAATTGGAAGACGGAACCCGCCTTTTATCCGGATATGATCATCAAAACCTGTGGAAATGTTTTTCAGGCGCCCAGGCTATAGTTACCCGGCTTTTGGATGAGATTACGGCCGGGCCGGAATATGTGATTCAACTCGTATATGACGGAACCTATTATACTTGTGATCTATCCCCAACGATTTTTGAAGGACGAAACCGTTTTTATCTGGTTTTTGAAACCGAAAAGGATCCTGATTTCGTGCTTCAGTCTCTGGAGACAATCGCAAAAACAAGTTCGCGAGAATCTTTACCTATTCTTATCGCCCGCGCTCTTCCCGGAGTGAAGCTGCAACACCTTCCAGCACCGCCACAAGAATTGCCTCGTCGGACTTACTCTATTTATTTTCAGATTGACCATCACAGTGATCAATGGGCCCGTGTGCAAAAAGATTACAATATTGCCTTGTATTGGGATGCAGCTCCTGAAGATTTAAAGGTAGAACTGATGGTTGTGGGGAAAAAGTAGATATGCGATTAACCGATTGTTTTATAGAACTCCTTGCATACGCAACATATTTTTTGAAAACAGTAGCCAAAAAACAACCTTCCTTTGATCAAGTCAAGGCCGATTTTCAACGCCTGATCGTAAAGAGTCAAGAAAGTCTCAATAATAGCACTTTTTCTCAGGAGGATTATGACCTGGCACGCTTTGCCATTTTTGCATGGATTGATGAGGCTATTTTAAACTCTTCATGGAAAGAAAAACATCAATGGCAGGGTGAACAACTCCAGCGCATTTATTATCAGACTGCCGACGCAGGGGAGATTTTCTTTGAACGTTTAAATACCCTTGGCCCGCATCAAAAAGATGTGAGAGAAATCTACTATCTCTGTCTGGCTATCGGATTTACGGGACGCTATTGCAATGAAGGAGACGAATACCTCCTGGAGCAGTTAAAAACATCGAATTTAAAACTTCTTACAGGAAGTTCATTGGGACTTCCTTGTCTTGAAAAAGAAGAGCTTTTTCCGGAAGCGTATTCTGTTGAGTCAAATGAGGCAACCTCTCCTAAAGGGGAAAAAACCTTCTCATTTTTTACGATTCTTTGTCTTGGAGCCCCTATTCTCCTTTACTCGGTTCTGTTTTTGATTTACAGGTTTATTTTGAATAATATAGGAAAAGTTTATTAAGCAGATGAAGCAGATCTTTTTAAAAATTCTTAAAGTTTTTTTTGTTATAGCAGTAATTTTACTGATTGTTCTTCTATTCTTCGGGATCGTCCTATCCCTTGGTTTGCCCTGGTGGGCAGGATTTTTCATTTTGCTTGGCCTTGCAGGCTTAGGTCTTGGTTTGCTTTTTTTAAGAAAGCTATGGCTAAAACGTCGGGAACAGCATTTTGTTGACCGGATTATTGAGCAGGATGATTCCTATCTGAAAACCGTGGATGATAAAGAGAAGGAGCGTTCAAGAGAGCTTCAGTCTCGTTGGAAAGAGGCCATTGAGGCTCTCAAGTCTTCTAATTTAAAAAAATATGGCAATCCTCTTTATGTGCTTCCGTGGTATATGGTGATCGGAGAAAGTGGCTCCGGCAAAACCACGGCAATTAAAAGCGCGGATCTTTCTTCTCCGTTCGCAGATGTCAGCCGGATTTCGGGCATTTCCGGAACAAAGAATTGTGACTGGTGGTTTTTTGAACAAGCTATTATTATTGATACAGCCGGCAGGTATGCCATTCCTGTTGATGAAGGCCGTGATAAAGAGGAATGGCAGAGATTTCTCACCCTTTTAGTCAAATACAGAAAAAAAGAATCTCTCAATGGCCTCATTGTTACCATTGCGGCTGACAAGTTGCTTGGCTCCAGCCCTGAAGCTCTTGAAAAAGATGGTCGAAGCATCCGGCGTAGGATTGATGAATTAATGCGGGTTCTGGGTACAAAGTTTCCGGTATACCTGCTTGTGACCAAATGCGACTTGATTCAAGGTATGACTCAATTTTGTGATCATCTTCCGGATAAAAGCCTTGAACAGGCCATGGGGTTCATGAATCATGACCTGTTAACAGATGTAGTTGCCTTTGTCGACCGCGCTATGCATACAATCGGGGATCGTCTGAGAGATCTCCGGCTGCTTTTTTGCCATAAGGTCGAGTCCATGGGCGCTGATCCGGGCTGCCTCCTTTTTCCTGAAGAGTTTGAGAAAATAAAATCCGGCTTTAATCCTTTTATCAAAGGGGCTTTTTGGGAAAATCCCTACCAGGAGACTCCAATTTTAAGAGGTCTTTTCTTTAGCAGCGGGCGACAGGAAGGAAGCCCGTACTCACATTTTTTGCAATCTCTCGGTCTTATTGAAGAGAGAGAGGTTTTGCCCGGAACAAATAACGGCCTGTTTCTGCACGATTTTTTTGGTCAAATTCTACCTGCTGACAGAAGTCTGTTTGTCCCTACCCAGAGGAAACTTGAATGGAGCCTGCTGACCAGAAATCTTGGCTTAGGTTCATGGGTTGCTGTGATAGTTGCCATTTGTGGTTTGTTGAGCTTTTCCTTTGTAAAAAATCTCATGACCATGAAAGAAATTTCTCAAGAGTTTTCAAAACCTCTTATATTACAGGGAGAAATCCTGACAGATGTGATTATCATGGATCACTTTCAACAGGCACTTCTGAAGGTGGAAAAGGAGAATCGTAACTGGTGGATTCCCAGATTTGGGTTGAATGAAAGTAATAATGTTGAGATTCGACTTAAGGAGAAGTATTGCAAACAGTTTAAGGATGGTTTCCTAGTCTCTTTTGATAAACAGATGGGGGACAGGATAGTAAACTTTTCTGATTCCACTCCCGACGAAGTTATCGGCCAACACGTAGTTTACCTCGCAAGACGTATCAATCTTATGCGCGCCCGTTTGCAAGCTGAAAGCCTTGAAACACTCAAATCCATGCCTCAGCCTTCTTATGAACCTGTCGTCTTGATGGCAGATCAAAAAATTATACCTGAGATAAGAAAGCGGTTTGCCAACCAGTATCTTTATAATCTGGTCTGGCGAATTGATCTGAGCAGCCTTAATCAGGAAATGAACAATTTGCAGGTCTGGTTAAAGCATCTGTTAACTTTAAAGGGAGTCGATCTCGGATGGCTCGTCACCCTGGTAAACGCAGATGAATCTCTGCCGTATGTAACTCTGAAAGATTTCTGGAAAGGCAGCTTGTCAGCTTCACATGAAATGACCATACCTTCGGCTTTTACTCTTAAAGGAAAAGAAAAGATTGATTTGTTTCTTGAAGAAATGGAATCAGCTCTTTTCGATCCTTTTATTATAGCAGGCCAAAAACTTGAATTTCAAACCTGGTATCGCAGGGCTTATTTTCAAGCCTGGTACAATTTTGCTCTTGTTTTTCCAAAAGGCATTGAAAGGCTTGAGGGGAGAAAAGAATGGCAACATGTGGCAGCAAGAATGGCAATTGATCAAGGCCCGTATTTTGCCATTATAGACAGAATGGCAATTGAACTAAAACCTCTATTAATAGACCAGGATGTCCCTTCATGGATTGAGCGTATCTACGAGTTTCAGTCCACTAAAGCCAAAGCGGCCAAGCTGGAGATCGGAAGCAAGGGGGCTCTGGCAAAAGTTGCAACAAAAGGGAAAACCATTATTTCCAAATTAGAAAAGAAGATCGCCAAAACCGGGGGCAAAAAAACTCTGGAATCTCAGTTGCTATCTGCAAAAGCGTTTCAAGAATATCAAAAAGCGCTGGCCGAGGTTACGCCGGCGGCTGCTTCAAAAACGACAGCTTACCATATGGCCGTTCAGGTCTTTAATGAAGATCCAACTACTATCAAATCTCCTTTTTTTGTTGCCCGCAGAGCCTGTGATAAGCTCTTTGTTTCGATGCCCGGCAGCAAATCATTCGACGATGACAGGATCTTTTGGAAACTGGTAACCGGCCCTTTTGATTATTTATGGAATTTTGTTTGCTCGGAAACTGCTTGCTATCTCCAGGACCTCTGGGAAAAGGAAGTTTTGGTGGAAATCCAGGGAGTGTTTGATCAAAAAACCTTAAACCGGATCCTTCTCGGTCAGGATGGTTATGCTGTAAAATTCGTGAATGGGCCGGCCGCACCATTTGTCAGCAGAAGTCCGCGAAAAGGTTATTATGCAAAACAAGTGTTGGACCGGACCATACCTTTTGATAGTTTTTTTCTTTCTTTTTTGACCAAAGGCTCCAAAATAGTAAAACTTGTAAAAGCGAATTACACAGTCTCAATCAAAGGGCTGCCCACTGATACAAATCAGAAAGCCCAGATAAGACCACATGCGACCCGTCTTGAACTTCAGTGCCCGGACAAAGTCCAAAAGTTGATCAATTTCCATTACCCTGTGAAAAAGACCTTTAGCTGGTCACCCGAAAGCTGTGGAGATGTCATTTTTCAAATTGAAGTAGGTGACCTTGTGTTGACTAAAAAGTATACGGGTTATCGAGCGTTCTCTAAATTTTTAAAGGATTTCGCTGATGGACAGCGGACTTTTTATTCCAGAGAATTTCCTGAGCATCAGGCGGCCTTAAAACGTTTGGGAATCAAATATATCAAGGTGAATTATCAGTTCAAAGGTCACAAGCCGATTATAACGCTCCTTACAACTGATCCAGGGAAAGCGCCGGGAAATATCGCAAAATGCTGGGATTAGTAAAATCAAAGCGTTTCTGGAACTGGGCCGCCTGGGGCAAGCATCCTGTGGTTAGAGACTATTTCAGAGTTGGTTCAAACGATCCTCTTTTAAAGGCATTTTTTGATTGGGTTGAAACAGGTCATAGTATGTTAGGTTCAAAACGTGACTATTCTTCAAATTGCTATTCATGGCGTTTCTGGGCCAGAGGTTCTGAAAAAAATAACATTGTTTGCGGTGTTGGAAGGGACAGCAGTGACAGCCTTGGCCGGTCATATCCGCTTATGATTATCGGAACCGGTCCTCTGCAAGAATGGAATGCTCACTGGGACATTTTACCCCTTGCCTGTGAAAAAACCTGGAGTCAGATAGAGTATCTAACCACAAAAAGGTTTCTGGATTTTAAACAAATGGAAGATGGAGTTCGAATCATAAAACCACCTTCTCCCAACTGGTCAGAGTTTACAAATCAAAGAAGTAGCCAATTTGAGTATTCTTCCAATAACAGGTTGTGTAATCAAAATCTTAGAGGCATAAAAGAGAAAGTCGATAGCTTGACAAAAAAGACTGAATTTTTTGTTCCGCTCGACAGTGTATTGTCCAATGACCCGATTACATTGGCATGTCTATGGCATTCCTCCTTAAAATCACGTCTTCAGGAAATTCCGAATGCAGTCTTTATGGGCGGGGTTCCGGATGATATTTATCTCGCGGTCTTTAAACGACCTTTAATTCCGGCTGATTTTGTTCGATTGTGGTCGGATAACATAGGGAAGAACTCATGAAAAATCCCTTTGTATATGGCGAAACTGTCAGTGGTGATAATTTTTGCAATCGCAAAAAGGAAATAAAAGAGCTGTCCGAAGATATCAGAAACGGCCAGAACATCATAATATTTTCTCCAAGAAGATATGGCAAAACATCTTTAATTAAAAAAGTTCTACGTAAAACAAAGGCAAAAGGAATCATTACTTTTTATATTGACCTGTATCCGGCTATTAATAAAAAAAAATTTATTGAGATATATGCAAGCGCCATATCAAGTGGAATCCACGGGAGTGTTCGCCAGGTTGTAAAAAAAATAAAGGAATATCTTCCAAGAATAATACCAAAGGTTGTTATGGATGATCAGTCTTTTCATCTTGAATTTGAATTTGACCGCTTAAGTAATATTTCACCGCATATGGATGATCTCCTTAATGCAGCAAAAAAAATGGCTGACCGGAAAAAGAAAACAGCCGTTGTGGTTTTTGATGAGTTTCAGGAAATCGCAAATTTCGAAGATGATGAAATTGAAAGGAAAATGAGATCTGTATTTCAAAATCACAGGAATGTTTCCTATATTTTTATGGGAAGCAAGACACACTTGATGCGGGATATTTTTAACAACCCGAACCGACCTTTTTACAAGAGCGGAAAACACTATCCTTTGGGCAAAATTGATCCTGAAGAATTAAGCATTTTTGCCAAAAAAAAATTTTTAGAACAAAAAATTACAATCGGCAAAAATGAATTAAACGTCCTATTAGATGTAACTGAATGTCATCCCTATTATTTCCAGATGCTTTGCCATGTTTTATGGGAATTGTGCCTGGAAAACAGGATAATAGCTGAAGATGATATTGACAAGGCTCTTGAAATTCTTGTTTCAAGGGAGTCGAGCGTTTATATTGCCATATGGGAAGAACTGACTATCAAACAAAAAAATCTGTTGGCCGCCCTGGCAAAGGAAGAATACCCGGAAATCTTCAGTAAAAAGTTTTTAGAAACATACGGCATTGGCCCAGCTTCATCCATCCAGAAAGCACTAAAAAAATTGTTGAAAAAGGAACTGGTTCAGCAAGAAAATGGCAGCTATGTAATCTACGATCTGTTTTTCAAGAAATGGATCAGGCGTATCTGGTAGCTCTTAACATGTATTACGCCAATGGCGTTACGCTGTCAGCGTAATTCAAAAGACATCCACACTTCGATATTCATCATTTCCTGTTCGACATTCATCATTCAATTGGTGCTTCTTGGCACCGAAATGGTTACGTTTTGTTCTATGTATTGCACCCCTTGTAATCTCAAGAAATTACAGTAGGATTGGCTCTGCCCACCAATCTACGTAGTTTGCAGAGATCGCCAGTTGATGGTGGGCAGAGCCCACCCTACGAATTGTCCCATTTTAAGTTGGTAGCCTAAACCGGCTACGAACGTAAGCCGGGACACCTTTCGGCGGCGAGATCCAAAAAGTTGCTGGTGAATTTTAAGGCTACCAAAGATAACGAATTGGGTACTGGGTAATAAGCGGATCAGGGGTAAGAATTATTAGCGAATGCTCAATAGCCTGACATACAAGCATCCGGTCAAAAGGATCTTTGTGAGGAGTAGGTAGTTTACATAGGTGCAGAGTGTCTTGTTCCGATAAATCTAAAGGGGTGACCAAGTGTCTTTTCCGCTCTTTGGGAATAATTGGAAGAAAGCTCATTACTTCCAATGGTCAACCAGAGAAAAGTGCAGGTGTCGAGGAGAAGTTTCACGAGCCTTTGCCATTAAAAGCAGCAACAATATCATCCGGAAGAGGCTCAAAAAAAGCATCACTAATTTGAAAATCAGGATATTCTTTGCCAGCCAGACCAATTGGACGTTTTTTATTTGGGAGTGCTGCAATTGGTTTTATTTCAGCAATAGGCACATTCCGTTTGCAAACTATTACGGTTTCTCCGTTGCTAACTTTTGCAAGGCAGCTTGAGAAATGAGTTTTTATTTCATTTATATTTAAGTTTATCATGGTTCTATTGTAAGTCACAATGTTGGTCATGTCAACGACATACAGCAATTCTCATTATGGAATTTGCCAATCATATTTAATAAATACAGATTGTTATTAATCTTGTATTTTTATGATACACTTCAAGCTCTCTCAGAAAAATGAGAATTTCAACGAAATTCGACGAAAAACAAAGTGGTCAACAATAGACAAAAAATCACAACTATTTGATATATTGTAGAATATCTCATAATGAGAATTGCTGTGCCATTACCTAATTCCTTGAATTAGTGAATACCAAGTTTTGTCCACAACCAACTGTTTTTTTAGTAATTTTTGATTATTTTACGAGAGCGGAGTGGATAGCCCGTAAGCCCTTTTATGTTAGCCGAAGGTCTGACATATGGTTTGTCTTGGATTCAGATAGACCTATGCGCTTATTCGTTAGAGAGTTTTCAGATGACCCCTGACTCCTGCTTTTATATCTTATAAATTATTCTTTCGTCAGTAATTATTATATCGACATGTTTGTCGTGGGATTCAACGGGAACTTGCTGAATAATTTGGCACTCAAGGGATATGGACACCTTTCTGGTCGTTATAGAAATGTTAGGAATAAATCTGTCGTAATATCCTTCTCCAGTTCCTATTCTTCCCCCTTTTTCGTCAAAAGCAACCCCCGGGATAATTGATAGATCAATACAGTCAATGGGTACTATTTTGCAGCGATTAATATCCGGTTCCAGAATACCTCTCTGACCAATTATCAGATCATTATCAAGGTCATCAACTTTCATCAATTTCATTCCATGTTTTTTGATATCAAAGGCAGGAAGAATTACAATTTTGTTGAAGTCGAAACATTTTTGTAAAATATTACGGGAAGTTACTTCCAATTTTTTATTAACATAAAGCAAAACAATTTTTGCTTCACGAAAGTTTGCAAATTCAAACAAGTTATCCTCAATTTGTTTGGTTTTTTTTGATAGTTCTTTATCAGAAAGCCCTTCGAGTTTCTTTGCTATATCATCACGTATTCCTTGTTTTTTTTCTCGAATTTCTTCCAAAACATCCCCCTGCCCCCCCTTAAAGGGAGGAATAAGTTATTTCGTCCACGTTTCTAATTAA
>JAJSZO010000008.1:0-4578 GCA_030262795.1 Deltaproteobacteria bacterium
ATTTTTCTTTTGCCGCCCGGACAACGGCATCGGCTATGGGATGAGAGTAATGTTCCTCTGCCGAAGCAGCCAGGGCCATAAGACCGTCGCTGTCCAGGTCTTCTACCAGGGAAATACAGTCGGTCACCTCAAACTGCCCTGTGGTGATGGTTCCTGTCTTGTCAAAAACTATAGTGTCCACTCCGGCCATTGCCTCAATGGCCTGACCGCCCTTTACAAGCACCCCTTTCTTTCCTGCCTGATACATGGCAATCTTGATGCATACTGGAGTAGAGAGCTTGATAGCGCAGGAGTAATCCACCATGAACACCGCTGCAGCCCTTCTGAGATCCCTGGTAATGACAGCCATCACGCCCCCCAGTGCGAATGTCAGGGGCACAAGACTGTCAGCCAGCTCTTCAGACTCTCTTTGGGTAATGGATTTTGTCTTTAATGAGGATTCGATATAGCGGGAAATACGGGCTGTGGCGGTCTCGCTGCCAACGCCCACAGCTTTTATTTTAATCCTGCCTTCCTCGACTACTGTTCCGGACATTGCCGTGTCGCCGACCTCCTTCCTGACAGGGACAGGTTCCCCGGTCATGGAGGCCTGGTTGACAAGGGCCGTGCCATGTTCTATCCGGCCGTCTATCGGGATAAGGTCACCAGCCCCAACCACTACCAACTGGTTAGGCAGGATTTCCGAAATGGGTATCTGCCTTTCCGTGCCTTCCTCCTCCACCCAGGCCATGCCGGTCTCAGGCTTGAGAAGGCTTCTGATCAAACGGTCTGAGTTGGTTTCAGTCGTATGCTGGATATAGTCACCGGTCCTCAGCAAAAGGTGAACAGCATTAGCTGTAAAGTAATCCCGCCGAATCATGGACATGGTCACTGCAGTGGCATCAAGAACCTTGACCTTGAGCCCTTTGGTGACAAGAGTCGTAGCGCCTTCCAGAATTACCGGAGAGACCGAAAGCCATGAAATGACAGCTTTCAGACGCATGGGCAGAATAGGAAGGGCCAGGAGCACTGCTGCAGACATGATCATGCCGCTGACATCGGCCTCAATTCTGGTATCGGTATATCCCTGGTCAGATATGGCCTCTTGAGGAGGAACAGCGAGTAAGGACAAAATCCTGTCGCGGGTGTCGAAATTTCCTTCGAACTCAATCACGATAGATGAGGCCTTGCGATTTATTCTCACATCCTCAACCCCTTCTATGGCCAGGATGTAGGCTTCAAAAAAAGGTATATCTAAAGCAGGATGTGAAAGAAAAGGCCCTTTGAGTCTAATCCTGCCCTGCAGCTCGTGTGCGATTTCCAAATCTGCACCGGCGAGCATTTCACCGACTTGATTCGGGCTGCCTGAACTCTCTGAATTCATTGATACTCCGAGGTTATTGAGGGCCCCAATATGGGTCGTAATTTTTATAAGTTAGCTGTTAGCTATTAGCGGTTAGTCGTTAGCCATTAGCAGTTAGCATAAAAAATCAAACATATAATACATTCAGCTAAGAGCTAACTGCTAAAAGCTAACAGCTAAGAAAAAGATACCCTATTTTATCTCTTTTCTTTCTTCTTTTTCTTTTATTTCCTCTTTGCCCACACTTTTTCCAAGCTTGTAAGCTACGTATACGATTACACCTGTAAAAATAATTCCAACTGGAAAATGCATATTTTTCACCTCCTTAGAACTGCAAACAGGGAAACAATGTCCTTGCCTTCTCTCTTAGTTGCTCGACATCTTTTTCACCCACCACTTCTTGCCAGAAATCAGGAGAAAGAATATCTGTATCGTATTGAACGACCACAGAGCCTGCAAAAAGGTTCAGCCTGATATTCTTGATAGCCTCAATCTGATTCGCTATTTTTTGTATCTCTTTTTCAATGCCGTTTATCTTCGGCAACCTGGCCACAATGTTGTGGTTAAACTTCAGTCGTATCCGGCCTGGAATGTGATGGGCAATCTCTGCTTCCTCAAGCAGAGGAATTAGATAATCCTCAACAGACATGGAAATTATTAACTCCTTTCTTCTGCATATTGTATCTGAGATTTTGTTCCTCTCTTCAGCCTGCCCGGTTCTTTCTTGTACAGGCTGTGGTGCCAGTAGGAAAATCCAACCAGCGCCACACCGGATACAATGTGTAAGCATTTTGCTTTTTTATTATCCTGAAAAAAGGCTGTTCCTGCTGCTGCCAATAGAGAAACGATCATCCCTGTTTTGGCAAACCCTTTTGATTTATTGTTTGACATTGCTTTTCCCTTATTTTTTTTCTGCCTTTTCAGCCTTTGCAGGCTCTTTCTCCTTTACTACGGCTTTTTTGACCTTTTTAACCCCTTCCTTTGCTTCTTCACTAACTTTCGCAAAAGATTTCACGACTGCCCGTTTCACCGTGTCGCTGGTCAGAACAAAGGTGGCCACGCCCCCTATAAGCATACCTGTCCAGAAAGAGGAATCGTCGGTCCTGAAAAATCTCCCCAGCCGCTCGGTCACAGTAACAGGGACCTGCGCCGGGGCATTGGTTTGTCCGTATTTTAATTCATCATACTTTCTGACCTTGGGGTCGCCCTCAAGAACATGATCTTTGGTTTGGGTATTGGGGCCGTCATTTGCCGGTGGATTTGATCCTGGATGATGCATGTTTTACCTCCTTATTTTTTTGTTGCGTTAATGTCGTGTAATACTTCTGCTTCCACATCCGATAGCTGTTCCTTGAGCTCTTCAATGCCCCCTTTGACAGAAGATGAGGCCTTGATTATGGTCTTCATGATCCCCTTCTTAACAGTGGAATTGGTAAGAAGCAAAGTAGCCAGACTCCCGACCAGAATACCCTTCCAGAAAGCATCATTATCGAACTGAAAAAAGCTCATCAGCCCCGATGGAGCAGAAACATCCTCAGCCATCTCCGGTGGATATCCAGGGGCTTCGTGGCCAGGATTCTCCATATATGTCCCATCCTTCAATTCATCATGCCCGGGCTCCTTATGATGACCGGGTGCAGCGCCCTGCCCGCTTGCGTTGCCACTCGTGCCATGGCCGGCATTATCAGAGCTTCCGGAGGTTCCCGGGGCATCGTGTGCCTGGAACTGATCGGGATTTGCAGTCTGAGCTGCGCTTTCCGGTTGGCCCTGTGGTTGCCGGCTGCCAGGATTGCCGGGATCGGCTCCTCCCCCCATCACCTGCCCTGTGACTTGCGGTGCGGCTGGTCCTGGCTGCATATACATGTAAGGTGGGGAAACTCCATAACCGGGCGGCATCCAATAGCCTGGCATTTGTCCCTGGGGAAAACCGCCCTGTGCCATATAATACCCGGGTTGCAGATTTGGTGACTGGAAATACCCGTACGGAAATGGCATCTGTCCTGGAACAGGCCCGGGCTGTAAACCCATATTTCCTTCACCAGCGGTCTGAGACTCAGGGTTTCCTTTATTTCCCTCCTGAGCCGGATATTGCTCCTGTGTACCTTCGCTTGCCTCCTGGGCTGGCCCAGCCTCCTGTCCACTATGAAGATTGCCGGCGTCTCCGGTGCTCCCCATTTCTTCATCGCAAGATTTGTCATTCTCCTTTGATTCCATCGGTCATCCTCCTTAAATTATTTTTCGGCCTTCTTCTCCAGCATTACCTCAGCCTTGGCATCTTCCCATTCTTCATTCAGGTTTGCAGCAGAACTCTTGATGCCCTTATAAACTCCTACGCCACATTTCATGATTCCTTTTCGTACTGTTTCGCTCGTTACCAGAATCGCCACAGCGCCTCCAATCAATAATCCTTTCCACAAAGACGGATAGTACACCATTGTTTTACCTCCCTTTGGTTAAATAGTTAGTTTACTTCAGCCCTCCGGCTCATAACAGATAAGTGTTAGTTCTCACACTTGCCTGCCGCTGGCAGGACTGAATCTCTGGCTTCTTGTCAGCCTCTGGCTGATACGTTTTGATCAACCGTTAACTGTGAACTGTTAACCGTGAACGGTTACGTTTATTCAAATGCCTTCGCAAGAAACTTATTCAAAAGCCCCTGGCCAAGGGACATAATTCCCTGATTACTTAAAATATCTCCGTGCTCCTCAAAGCCTAATTTTTTTAAAATCCCCATTAAGGGGACTAGACTGATGCCGGACTCTCTTATCCCATGCACTGTCAGAATGAACCTGAGCTGATGAATCAGCTCTATTTTTTCTGCCAGGGCAGGATTTTTGTAACGGATTGCCTCAATTTCCTCCGGAGACGATGGGATTTCCTTAATTTCATAGTCATCCATGCTCGCCTCGGCATCTCTTTCCGCCTCTTTTTTGCCTGACTCAACAAGACTTTCAAGCAGGCCCGGCTCTATCTTTTGCGTGTCATAGTCTATATCAAGCCTGTTTTTTTCAGGATCAAAACGGAATTCTTCGACCCCCTCAATCTCCCTGAAATGCCTTGCCACCTGATCCGGCTTGATGGACACTTTTTTCACGGTAGTAATATCAAGCTTAAGAACCATCCTGCCGTGATTGTGGCTAACCACCTCAGCCTTTTTCAAAAGTCTTTTTATCTCAAGATATTCTATCATTTGTCGGTTGTCAGTTGTCAGTTGTCAGTTGTCAGTTGTCAGTTGT
>JAJSZO010000008.1:4678-17215 GCA_030262795.1 Deltaproteobacteria bacterium
GTTGTCAGTTGTCAGTTGTCAGTTGTCAGTTGTCAGTTGTATATATTCTATAACAAACCTGCCTGCCATATGTCAACATAATAACAATAAATTCAATTAGTTAGAAACTACTATCTTTTTCCTGTAAACAAAAACTTATTTTACAACTCATGATATTGTAGCTTTGGTGAAGATTGTTTGTGTTCCTTATCCATCGCAGCACACACGGTGCACGGATCTGATTCAAATTTTCCGCTTACAGCGCAAACCGGCATTGAACACTGCGGTTGCTCTGCCATGTCAAAGCCGAGCAGTCGGCTGGAATTGAGCCATACTCCGAGGGAGTGGAAGATATGCAAAAATCCGGCAAAAAGGGGGACTATCAATCCTGCGGCTCCAAGGCCGACACCCACGAGATTGGAATAGGTGGCTATTTTATAGTTTTGCTCGATGATATTGATTGTCTCTTTGCTCAGGGCCCTGACATACGGGATCTTCCATAATTCACTCGTGGCCAGCGCGATATCAGCCGCTTCAATAGCCACATCAGAGCCACCCGCGCCCATGGCGATCCCTATGTGTGCCTTTGACATTGCCAGCGCGTCATTCACACCATCGCCGACCATAATCGGGAGTTTCCCTTCGCGGGTGAGTCTCTCAATCACTTCTGCCTTGTCTTCCGGGAGAAGATCTGCGTGGCAGAAGTCAACCCCGAGCTCTTCTGCCATCTTGTCGGCGACTGTCTCGTGATCCCCTGTAATCAGATGAACCTCTCTTATTCCGTCATTTTTCAAATATTGTATGATATCCTTTGCTCCGGGCCTGACCTTGTTCTTTATGCCTATCACTCCGATCAGTTTCCCTGCCTTTGCCACATAGACAGCGCTCTGGCCCTCGGCAATCAGCCGTTCCGTCTCTTTTATGTATTGTTTTATCCGGATACCGCGCATGTCCATCAGGTGTTCGTTGCCTACCAGGATATCGTAGCCGTCCAGTCTGGCCGCGACTCCCCGTCCGACAATCACCTGGCACTCCGCATGACCGGCCACCTCTATCTCCATCTCCTTTGCCCTCTCCCTGATCGCCCAGGCCAGCGGGTGGTGGCTGTGCAGTTCGGCAGAGGCAGCCGCGCCTACAAGCTCCTGCTCAGAAATCTTCTTGTTGTGAATTACAAAGCTTTTGACCTCGGGTTGCGAGCAGGTAATTGTGCCCGTCTTGTCAAAACAGATGACATCCGGCCTCCCGACCTCCTCAAGGTAAAGACCACCCTTGATCAGGATGTTTTTCCGGGCCGCATTGGCAATGGCAGCACTCACGGCTGTGGAGGCAGCAAGGACGGTGGCGCAGGGACACGACATCACGAGAAGAACCGTCAGCACCCGGTAGACGCTCTGAGTCAAAATCAGAGTTCCTGTCGAAACGATTATTCCAAGTCTGGTCAGCCGGGCGGACAGAACGTCTCCCTGATCCATGACAGGGGCCCTGGAGGCCAGGGATTCTTCCACCATGTCGAGCATCCTTGCAAGGTATGTCTCATTGCCTGTCTTTTCGACGATTATATGGATGGCACCGTCGTGCACGACGGTGCCGGCAAAGGTCCTGTCTCCTTTGCTTCTGTACTCCGGAACAGATCGTCCTGTAATATGGGAATCATCTATGACTGCCTGGCCCGAAATAATTACGCCGTCTGCGGGAATACGTTCTCCGGTATGAACAGCCACTATGTCTGCAACCTCCAGCTCTGAAACAGGAACTGCCACCTCCACACCGTCAACGACGCGATAGGTCTCCTTTTCATTGACCAGGAGGATGTCCCGGATGGCCCGCCTTGATCTTTCCGTAATGTAGTCCTTGATGAGGGTCCCCAGCCGCATGATAAAGATAATTTCCAGAGCTGTCATGGCTTCGGCCATGAATATGGCCACAATAGCAGTGAATCCCATGAACTGGTGCAGGGTGAATCTCTTTTTTTCAACAATATCCTTCACCGCCTTTTTCAATATGGGGTAGCCGAACAGGGCAGCAGTCGCGGCGGGAAGGCCAAGAACCGTTTCGTTGACAGGGCTTTTTCCGAAGATCGACTTGATCAGATAATAGACCACAATACAGGCAAGAGCCGACACTTCCACAAGATCCCTGAGCAATGACCTTGGTTTGGGTGTACCGATAGCCGCCACAGCTTTTACAGAAAGCTCTCTTCTAAGGTGGTAACAGGCAGAAAAAATTTCGTCCAGTTTTGTGAGGATCGCCTCTTGTGTAACTTTCTTTTCGTTATACAGAATAACGGCTGAACCCACAACAGGATTGCTTGTGACCGCAACTATTCCTCTCATTTTTTTCAGGGCTTCGCTGACAGTTGTGCAACGAGCCGGATTTTCTTTCATCAGAAAGCTTTTAACCCGCATTCTGCCTGGTATCGAATGTCTGATTCTGTAATATGGTAAGCTCATCTTAATCTACTCCTTAAGTTTTCTGCCGCACTCATGTATGCACTTCACCAGCTGCCTGGCAAAGAGACAATCCTCCCGGCTTCCCTGGCCCGGCTTTGGCAAGTATATCTCAAGCCCTACGTAGTGATAATGACGTCCTTCCCAAACAATTTTCGGTATAAAGGTCTTGCAAGGCAAGTAACCTGGATCTGCAAGCTTTGGACGTACGGCCATATCTTTGACGATTTTCATCAGACGGACTTTTTTCGATAGCAGGTTGCCTTGGATAAGCTTGTTCTGCAAAACGGAATGCAGGCAGTTAAGAACACAGGTTTCCTTACAAAATACGTCCGCGCAACAACCCGCCTGGTTGAACCCTGTATGCAGGTCTATTGCAAGACTGTATTTTCCCTGAATCTGCATATGCGTCTGGAGATAAAGCTCCCTGAGAAAGGTGTCGTAGTAGAAAAGATTGGCGTAAAGAAACCGGTCATTGGACAGCCCGTGTTCAATACGCAACACATCAATTCCCAGTTCTTTTGCGCCTTGCGCAACCCTTTCCCCAAAACAGAGCTCCTCTACGTGCACGCCAATGATAAGAAGTGTTTTTTCCACGCCTCAATCAGTTAAATCCATTCATATAGTTCCATAGCGGCAGGGTCCGTGCATTTTGCACATGCATGGCTGCAATGGGGTGCTCCGGAATACTTTCGAACCTTTCCTTTCCGAATCCATTCCTGGAGCATCCCCTGCATGGCATCCGGTTCGATATCAAAATGAACAGACAGGTCTTTTAAAGTCGCTGTTTTGTTTTCGGAAAGGTATTTCCTTATATCTGAAAGGATCATGAGCTAATCTCTGAATCCTGTACCCTTGCCACGCTAAAAATCGCGGGTTCGGCTCTTTTTTCTACCTGTCCCAAGTGTCTCATGACAAACACCGCAGCAGCGAAAATGCCAAGCATAATGCCAATCCACGACAAAGAGGAAATTGGATGGCGACCTATTGTACCAAGCTGATAGAATAATACGGCGGCCATGTATGCCAGGCCGGTTGTCCATGCGCCAATAAAGACAGACCACTTGAGATTGGTCTCGCGATAGACCGCAGCTATAGCGGCTACGCATGGGAAATAAAGCAAAACAAAAAGAAGATAGGCAAATGCCCCGATTTTGCCGTCAAACAACCTGGACATGGAGCCGAATACGCCGGTGTTTACTTCCAGGTTTTCCGCAGCAGCATCAATACTGCTTACATCGCCGACAGAGATCCCGAGGGGATCAAGGAATGTGCCGGCCAAACCGGCCAGGTTGTCCGGAATGCTGGCAAAGGCACTTTTCATACCACCCCAAAAGTCAAACAGCTCTTCTGCCGCCTCATCAGCAGGACTTGCATCCATTTGGGAATACATGGAATTCAGAGTCCCAACCACGGCCTCTTTCGCAAATATTCCGGTGAAAATTCCTACAGTTGCCGGCCAGTTTTCCTCGGCAATTCCCATAGGCTTGAAAACAGGTGTGATTGATTTTCCTACAGCGCTCAGCGCGGACTTGTCCGTGTCCTCATTGCCAAAAGTACCATCGGTTCCAAGGGAATTAAGAAAACTCAAAACCACGACCACGGGAATAATCACTTTACCTGCCCTGAAGATGAAGGCCTTTAACCGATCCCATGTCCGCAAAAGCACTCCTTTTACCGTTGGCATATGGTAAGGTGGAAGCTCCATCACAAATGGTGTAATGCCTCCTGTAAGCAGGGTGTTTTTTAACACCAGTCCGGTCAGAACCGCAAAGCCGATGCCGAGTAAGTACAAACCAAAAACCAGGTTTTGCCCGCCAACAGGAAAAAACGCTGCGGCAAAAAGTGCATAAACCGGCAGACGCGCTCCGCAAGACATGAAGGGATTCATCATGATGGTCAGTGTGCGGTCCCGTTGATTTTCCAGAGTTCGAGTTGCCATGATAGCCGGAACATTACAACCAAAGCCCACTATCATAGGGATAAAAGATTTGCCCGGCAATCCGATAAACCTCATAAACCTGTCCATAACAAATGCGGCACGGGCCATATAGCCTGAGTCCTCAAGAAAGGAAAGAAAAAGAAACATGAAACCAATAGGCGGAATAAATGTGGCAATGGTCTGGATGCCGCCTCCAAGGCCGCCTGCGAGAATAGTTTTCAGCCAGTCAGGAACACCAATGAAGGAAAGCACCGTTGCAAACCCGTCTACAAATATGGTGCCGGCAAATATGTCGAAAAAGTCAATAAACGCGCCTCCGAGGTTAATGGTGATCATAAACATCAGGTACATGGCCGCCAGGAAGATGGGAATCCCCATGGCACGATTGAGCACAACCCTGTCGATCCTGTCCGATACCGTTCTGCGCACCTGGGTACCCTTCTTGACCGTGTTCCCGGTCAACGTCGTGATAAGTCCATACCGGCTATCAGCCACGATAATATCTGCTTCATCACCCAGCTTGTTTTCAATCTCTTTTTGGCAGCGGGCAACAATTTCGCCGGTGTCATCCTCCACGAATTTTGACATCAATTCGTCGCCTTCAAGAAGCTTGACTGCGGCCCAGTGTGCGTTCATCTTTCTACTGTCAACCGTATTCTGTATGACCGGGACCAATTCATCAATGGCCTTCTCAATTTCAGCCGGATACATCACCCTGGTATCTGAAACAGATTTTTGCTCACAGGCCTTATTGATCGTGGACTTGAGTTCTTGAACACCTTCCTGTTGCGTAGCAACGATGGGAAGAACTGTACAACCCAACCGCCTGGACAATTCAGGAATATCAATATCAATCTTGCGACTCCTGGCAATGTCCATCATGTTGAGCGCTACCACCATCGGCACCTTCATCTCAAGAAGTTGAACCGTGAGGTAGAGATTCCGTTCTATGTTGGAGGCATCTACAATGTTAACGATGATGTCTGCCTCTCCGGAAAGGATGTAATCCCGGGCCACCTGTTCATCTATTGAAGTCGCAGCAAGCGAGTAGATACCGGGAAGATCGACTACCTCAATTTCCTTGCCTTCATGCTTGTACACACCGACTTTTCTGTCCACGGTGACCCCGGGCCAGTTCCCAACGCGCTGACTGGCGCCGGTCAGCGCGTTGAACAAACTGGTCTTGCCGCAATTGGGATTGCCTACAACACCAATAATAAAATCACTCATAGCCTACTTCTCCCTCTCTATCATAATTGCCGAAGCTTCGTCCTTCCTGAGACTCAAGGCAAAACCACGCACATTGATTTCTACTGGATCGCCCAAAGGAGCCACGCGCTTCACGACAAATCCAGTACCCCTGGTTAGTCCCATAGCGAGTAGCTTTTCCCGATACGCCGTGGCTCCCTTCACAAATCCGATAACCTTACCTCTATTTCCAACATCCAAATCACCTAACCTTGTTTCCATTCTGATCTCCTTTATCAACTACCATCACATGGATTTTTTCTGCCATTCCTCCTCCCAGAAAAAGACGGGTTCCTTTGTGAGCGATAAGCACCGGTCCGTCATCCTGATTTTTCACGATTTCAATCTCAGCACCCACATTAAGCCCCATACCACTGAGCCTGTCGTGAAAACTTCTTCCCCCTCTTAATGACATGATCTTGACGTTTTCTCCTTCACCCGCCATGCGCATGGGAAATGAGATTGCGTCAGAGCGTTGTGACTTTGTTATCAAAACAAGCTCTCCTTCTTATTTCGTCTACGTTCCTAAGTTATATCTTTACGTTCCCCGCATACTTTAAAAGATCGAAGATCGTAAGAGATTTCTTGTAAATTTGATCTTATCAAATTTTGTTAGATAAAACTAATAGCCTAAAGAGAAAACGATGTCAAGATATTTTTTCCGAGCCCTAAGTAACGTGAACGACAATCCTAAGTAACGTGGACGAATTAACTTCCCCAAGTAGGCGCATAGATTTGGGTCAGGTTTGTTCGATCTGCCCGATTTGAAATAGGCACAAAAGTTGAAGGAATAGCGAGCTATTTCAATATTTTTGTGGTTTCAGATCGGGCAAATATGACCTGAAGCTATGATGCATAGTTGGGGAAGTTAATTCGTCCACGTTCCTAACATACTGAAATAATGAAATCCCAACTTATTTCATTCTTGATGGGTGCAGAGGGGAAGCACCACAGTCTCATGGTCTGCGCCTTGCGCCTGCGGGCTAACGTATTACAAAATTAAACTTTTTTCTTGCAAACCTTATAATTTGCAGTTAACATAACTATTCTTGTCTAAAATTAAGTTAGAAACTATTTCTAAAAAGAGCCTAATACATTGCTTCGCAAGTTAACCAAAAGAATAACCTTGTAGTTTATTGGGAGAATAACGTTATGCCAATCAAGATTTATACTGGAAATCTTTTGAGAAAAAGATTTGTTTATTCAATTATAGTAGCGCTATTTTTATCCGTAGCTGCTTTAACCGTCCACGCAGAAAAAAATGATCCTTCAATAGATAACATAGCTATAATCAATGGATCGGTTATTACCAGAGAAGAATTTAATAGAGAGATAGACCAGGTAAAACAAAAAATTTTACAGCGGGGACAGGAAATTTCACCAACACAGCTCGAAGATATCGGGAATAAGATTCTTGAAAACCTGATCGACCTCGAATTGCTGTTTCAGGAAAGCCATAACAACGGAATTAAGGTTGAAAAAGAGAAAATCGACTCTCAAATAAAAGCTTTAAAACAAAAATTGCCAAATAACGCTGAATTTGAAAAGCTATTAACAGAACTAAAGTTATCTGAGAGCGCCTTAAAACTGAAGATTAAGAAGGGTATTGCAATACAGGAACTTGTTGAAACCCGGATCAGCCAGAAAATTAAAATTTCAGATAAAGAAACTAAGGTCTTTTATGATACCAATCCCGATTTCTTCAAACAGCCCGAACAAGTAAAAGCAAGTCATATTTTGATAAAAGTTGCGCCTGATGCAGATGAACTAACAAAATCCGAAGCAAAACAAAAACTCAGACAGATTCAACAGAAGCTTAATAAGGGCGAGGAGTTCGCTACACTTGCAAAAGAATTTTCAGAAGGCCCCAGCAAAACCAATGGCGGAGATTTGGGCTACTTCCAGCGAGGTCAAATGGTAAAACCATTTGAAGATGCGGCCTTTGCATTAAAACCTGAAAAAGTAAGTAATATCGTTGAAACTCAGTTCGGATATCATCTTATCAAGGTCGTAGATAAAAAGCCCGAAAAGACAATTCCTTATGAGGATGTAAAAGACAATCTTGTTCAGCATTTGAAACAGGAAAAAACAAAACAGAAAGTAAAGCTATACATACAAACACTCAGGGAAAAAGCTAAAATAGAAAAATTTTTGTAATACGAAATTTGCAAACTCAAAAAAGTAATTTAGGAACGTGGACGAAATAACTTCCCCAAGTAGGCGCACAGATTTGGGTCGAATTTGCCCAAATCTCAAATATAGGCTCAGATCACAAAAGTTGATGGAATAGCGAGCTATTTCAATATTTTTGTGATTTGAGATCGGACATAGGCGGCCTGAAGCTGTGATGCATAGTTGTAGAAGTTGTTTCGTCCACGTTCCTTATCAACAACCTGAGGCGGCAGGCAATTAAATTTAATTCCCGCCACCTCAGGTTAATTTCACATCAACCTTTTTCAATGCTACCTCAAAACTCTTCCCCTTTTTAACGATCTCGGTGTAGCCACCATTGCTTAGCATTCCAGGGTTTACAATAATGGTGCTGCCTATTTTATCCTTTCCGATTGCTTCATGAATATGCCCTGTAAGGCAAAGCTGAGGCTGATATTCTTCTATAAATTTTCTAACGGCTGTACTCCCGGCATGAATTCCGTCGCCCACAATATCCATGACCGTATTATATGGAGGAGTATGAGATACCAAAATCTTTATTGGAAGGTTCTTTACACTCTCATATCCTTTATAAATAAATTCTTCCAGTTGTTCTTCGCTGTATTCACTTGGGGTATTGAATGGTGTATGATTGGAACCTCCCACACCGAAAATTCCTACATCTTCGATAATAATTCCTTTGCCGTGAAGATTGATTCCGATTTCATCAAAATAATTATTCACTTCCTCAAGGTCCATGTTGCCAATTTGGGCATAGATATTGGGATTATAATGCGATATGAAGTCTATAATATCTTTGGCCTTTTTAATCCCGCCGACGTTTGTTAGATCTCCGGTAATTACAAGAAAATCTGCATCCGTGATCCCATCTATTTTTTGCACATTTTCCGCATACTCATGAATATCACCAAATGAAATAAATTTCACAATAACCTCCTCAAGCGCCCTTCGGGCGGACTTTTCTGACAGGATTAACGGGATTTACATAATTTCTTTATTTTTTTATATCCTGATCATCCTGTATATCCCGTCAAAAAAAAAGAAATGCTATGCTATTGAATTAGCTGCACCTTGGGTGCAAACATAACTTTTATCCTTTTGTTATTTTCTTTAGAATATCAGCAGATTCTTCTGAAAGAGTACCTTTTGATTCTGCAATGCCTATCGTATAAAAGCCAAGAGTATTATAAAGATCAAGTAATTCAGGCGTTTTTTCCCCTATTGCTTCTATATGCCTCTTCACGGTTTCAATATCTCCTCTAACAACAGGACCTGTCAGCGCTGCCGGGATTCCGGCCTTTTCTATATTTGAAAGCGTACCGTTAATTAAAGGTTTTAAGACTTTCCATGTATCACTGCCGGATATGCCTGCATGCTCAACAAGCCTGAAAGCAAGAGAAAGAAGGGTTACAAGGTAGTTTGACGCAACCACGGCAGCAGCATGATAAAGAGTTTTATCTTCCGTTTTTATTGGAATATAATCTGCGCCAAGATCAACCGTAATTTGTGCTGCCATATGTAAAGCCTGAATATCACCTTCTACAGCAAATATGATTCCGTGAAAAGGACTTCCATTTTCTTCATTTAAGGCAAAGCTCTGCATGGGATGCATTGACCCGATAAAAGCGCCACAGCTTTTTGCGGATGATAAAATCGTTGACGGGAGTACTCCACTGCAATGCAAAACTACGGAATCTTTTTTGAAACCGTAATTAAATGCAATACTGCTGCATGTATCGGATATTGCGCTGTCTGGAGTTGTTAAAAAAACGATATCTGCTTCTTTTGTTATTTCCCAGGGTATTTCAGTAAAACGCCCGGTTCCTGTTAAGTATGCAAGTCTTTTTGCAGATGATAAGCGTTTACTTGCAAGGCCGGAAAGCCTGTAACCGGCTTTTGATAAAAATCTCGCAATGGCACTGCCAACTCTTCCGCAACCAACTATTGCAATTACAGGGATCATAGGAGAAATCATCTTTTTCTCTGGCTAACCGGCAATAATTCGGGCTCTATCAATCAATCAAAAATCATAAGTGTTCTCAACAATAAAAGGAAAACTTTTCATTCCTATGCTCTTTTTTTTTATCCAGATTCTGGACATTGTAACTGTTTCACCTTCCATGCTTACAAGGCTGGGAAGTTCTTCTACATAGGAAACATCATCAATTCTAAATTCATAGTAAAAACCATCGGAACTGTATGGGTCATGCACCAAAATAATCTTATCAGGATTATACTGATGCTTTTGAAGTGATCCCGAGTAAGGAATATGAGTTTTTTTAATGCTGCTCAAATCCTTTGGCTTCTTGTAAGCTTGAATTTCAAATTTTTCGGCTTTTCGTGGAAAATTTGCTGACGACATGGCGTTGTCTCCTGTCACCTTTGAAGGGATACTATAAATTCCCCTATCTTCTCAGCAGACTTGCCAAAAAGTTCCTGTATCTCAACAGATTCAAGGTAATTATCGTCCCATTCAATGCTGTTTTCTTGAACAATATTCTTTATATGCTCATACTTGCCGCCAAGTGCTTTTATCTTAATCGCAAGGGGGGCTTCTTTTTTAAATGCAATATTCAATAAAAAAAGATATTCTATAGTGTTCGGCATTTCAGGAGAATCAGAGATTATTGGAATAACAAGAATACTTCGGCCATCTTTCCTGCCTTTGCCGATATATACATTCCCCTTCCGAACAATTATTCTTTTAGTACCCTTAAGGTTGGTATCCTTTTCAACTCTGGATGGAATGGTCTTTAAAGAACCTTCTTGCTCTAAAATCTCTATTGTTGACTCATCTGTCGGTTCACCAAGGATGTCAAGTTTGCCGATTCTATATAGCGTTAACCCCTTGATATGTGAAATAACTCCCTGTAAATTTTTAAGAACAACAATATTTCTGTTTATCAGTTGTGAAACACTAAAATTGCGCTTTGGCAGCTCATCAAAAAGCAGGCCTTCCAGTTTTTCACTGATACGACTTGTGCCCACAGTAACTGTCTTGGCCTGATGTTTTATTGCATCTACAGGACGGGACATGTAATTAATAGATTCTCCAATATATTCAAACAGAGCATTAAGCATGTTAAGTGCTGTGCCTTTTTTTTCAAAGTCGATCTCAAAATCAGCCACAGGTAGCCTTCCGGATAGATATTTAAGAAGAAGAGTAAGATCTGAAGCCTTGGCAATATAAGTTGGAAAAATTTTTTCAACTCTTTTTGCTCTGAATTTCTTGTAAAAACCGGCGATTTTTTCTCTAAACGATTTTTCAAGTATGATTTCGTAAACATCAAGACCTCTATTTGCATAATTGTCAATAGTGCCTTGCAGGTCCTCACGAAATTCATATAAAAATTTTGACCCCTCGTTAATGGCAAGGGCTGCATAGTATCCCCATATATGCCCGACCAGGGTATTCAGGATGGGCGCAAGATGCTGGCTTACAACCGGAACATGGAATACATCTTCTGCATAGGCATCAAAACCATTCTCTTCCTCGTCTGCTATAACAACAGGCGTGGCCTTGTGTGCCTGGAAAATAGCTGTATCCTTAATAATGTCACCTATAACATTTCTCTTTGTCCCGGCAGCACAAACAATTATAAGAGGCTCGGATGATAAATCTATATGTTTTTTGTCCTCTATGTAATCAGAGGAAATTGTCTTGTAGCAGAGTTCGCTTAGTTTGATACGTATTTCATCTGCAGAAGCTTTATTGGGGCCGCTGCCGACTGCTGCCCAGTAATTTTTTGTTGCGGCAAGCTTTTGTGCGGATTTTTCTATCTCTTTTTTCATAGATAGAACTTTTCTCATATGTGATGGAATTTCCCGCATCTGTCTTATTTCCTCTGTTATAAACTCATCATTTCGTAAACCTTTCAAGCTTGCGATTTTAAGACTCAAGACAGCGCCTGCTATAATCTGAGAATAGAATGCCTTTGTTGAAGCCACCGACATTTCAACATCACGCCCGCTGCTTGTGTACATAACACCGTCAACCTTAAACGTAATGTCTGAATCCCTGCGGTTGACTATGGCAATGGTATGGGCACCTCGTTCTTTAACCATATCCACAGTGCGATTTGTATCCGTTGTTGTACCGGACTGGCTAATAGAAATAACGAGCGCATCTGCCATACTGTCTTTTTTATCATATTCATTAAGCTTAAATCCGCTGAGTTCTGATGCTTTAAGCGAACAGACAGTAAAAAACGGCTCATCAATGTAGTAATTTAAAATGTCTGCACATACTTGCGCAGCAATTCCGGCCGTACCCTGACCGACAAAATAAATCCTTCGTATTTTATTATTTATAAAGGCTTGCTGAATAGATATCGGAAAAACTTTTTTATCAAGTGTTAATACATATCTCTGCTTCCCGTCCTTCTCAATCTTCCAGCGATTCTGAAGAGTTTTTTCCACTGAAACAGGAGCTTCGGAAATTTCTTTCAGGAAATAATGCGGAAACCCCTGACGGTCTATATCTCTTGATGTTATCTGCGTATGTTTTATATCCTTTTCCCCAATTTCAACACGGGTTCCGTCATAAAACATTGCTTTAATGTCCTGGAGAGCTCCATCGGATTCCTGGCTGAGTACAAAAATCTGTCCCTGAGTTTTGCCATCCTTTCCTTCAACTACTTTTTCTCCGTCCATCTTGAGATAAAACGGAGTCTGCTCCACAAAACCGTAAACTTCAGAGGCCGGCATATAATGATCTTCAGATAGTCCTATAAAGATAGCCTGACCGCT
>JAJSZO010000008.1:17315-24016 GCA_030262795.1 Deltaproteobacteria bacterium
TTTTCTTTAAATCTTTCAAACTCAGCGTTTTCAAGGATAAATAAAAGAGATATGCCTGCTGAATCACGGCCTCTTACTTCAAGACAGTCCATAGCGTTTAGAACTGCATTGATATTTTTTACGATTTTTAATGAGGAAGAAGTAATTGGCTGAAAATTTCGGTTAAAAAGCCCCTCAACTTTGACAATATTATCCAGAAATTCAGAGGTAATGCACCATGAAATATCCTTTAGACTCTCAATTCTACGGGACATTGTATCAACCATATCAGCGTCAAGCCGTCCCATATTATCAGACAACAATCTTGATTCCCTGCCTATAACGTCATTAAGATTGTCGGTTAGCTTTAAAAGTTTGTTTTGGATATCTTTTCCGGCAAAACATTCAGCAAAATAATCGTCTCCCTTTAAAGACTGCACGCATTGCTGAAATGAGTCTATGAGTTCCCGACCACCCAAATAATCAATAGTTAAAAATTTATTATCTTGAGAAGCGCAGTTCATGTAGCCTTTTTCATCAATCTTTAAGGCCATTTCATCTATTGATGTTAAATCTATATGATCGGTCTTTTTCCCCTTTCGCTTAAAAGAAATAATGCCTGCAATACCGCAACAAAGAATATTTTCACTGCAAGGGAAAAAAATAATGGCATTGTCTGGTAAACCCTCAGCGTTCCTTCCAAAATAAATATCAGATAAAAGATAAGGAAGGACAAAGCCAATTATCCCTTTAACAAGACTAAGGACTCGCCCAAAAATAACTTCACATTTTGATGCACCGATCCATCCCGCATGACTGCGTTGCTCGTCGGTTAAATAGCTCGCTATTCGCCCTCCTCGCGCCTTGTCATGCGAGCGCCTCAATACCTCAAAATGTAAATTTATTTTTGGGCGAATCCTAACGATTTGCTTAAGATATTTCATTTATCACAACCGTTTACAGATTTAAATGTTCATGATTAGTTTAATTCAAAGGAGTCCCTGGCTTAATCTTTTTATCCACGGTTCCGACAGCGCAGATATTATCATCAAGAGCGGCCAGCAATATCCCTTTTGACAATATCCCCATAATTTTTGCTGACTTTAAATTAGCCACAACAATTACCTGTTTGCCAATAATATCTTTCGGAGTATAACCTTCTGAAATACCGGCCACAATTGTTAGCTTTTTTTCTGCATCAACCTCAATTTTAAGAAGTTTTTTTGCCCTTGGAATTACTTCAGCATGAACCACGGTAGCTATTCGGAGATCAATTTTATTGAATTCTTCCAGGGATATCTCAGGTTTAAGTGCGGGCGTTATCTGTTCTAAAGCGTTTTCATGTGAATAAAGCTCTTTTTCTTTAATATCAACTCTTGGAAAAAGTGTAACTAATTTTGGAAGTTTGGTACCGGACTTTATAGTTCCCCATTTTTTTAGAATTTCCAGATTATAATAATTTTCATCAGGCTTCATTCCGAGATGCTTCTGCATGGTTGCGGAGGTACCCGGCATTACAGGATAGATAAGACCGGATATGACTCTGAGTCCTTCAAGAAGATTATAAATTACAGCCGCAAGCTGTTTTCTGCTGGATTTTTTCTTCGCAAGTTCCCATGGTGCCGTGACATCAACATATTTGTTCATCCGGCTTATAAATTCCCAGATAGCTATAAGCGCCTTATGAAATGCAAAATTTTCCATGGCGTTTTCGAAGTTATCAATAGTTTTCATTGCATTTGATTCAAGGCCAAACTGTAACTCCTGCTCTACAACAAAATCAACTTCCGGAATTTCCCCTGAAAAATATTTGTGAGCCATTGCAAGAACTCTGCTAAATAGATTTCCCAGATCATTCGCCAGGTCGGAATTAATGCGCTGTACCATAGCTTCTTCAGAAAAACCGGAATCAAGGCCAAATACCATATCTCGCATGATAAAAAACCTGAACGTATCCAGTCCGTATTTATTTTTTACTTGAAGAGGTTCTACCACGTTACCAAGACTTTTGGACATCTTGCTTTGGTCAACATTCCAGTATCCATGGACATTCAGACGTTTATAAACCGGGATGCCTGCTGCCTTCAGCATAATAGGCCAGTAAATAGCATGAGGCTTAAGGATATCTTTGGCAACAATGTGATTAACATGCGGCCAGAATTTTTTAAAAAATTCTCCATCAGGGTATCCAATAGCAGAAATATAATTTATTAAAGCATCGAACCAGACATATGTTACATAGTTGTCATCAAATGGAAGACTGATACCCCACCCTAAACGTGTTTTTGGACGGGATATGCACAGGTCTTCAAGCGGCTCGCTTAGAAAAGACAAAACTTCATTTCTGTACCGCTCCGGGCGTATGAAATCAGGATTATTATTAATATGGTTTATAAGCCAGTCCTGATAACGGCTCATCTTAAAAAAATAATTGGATTCCTTGATAACTTCAGGCTCTGTTTTATGATCAGGGCATCTGCCGTCAACAAGCTCACGCTCGGTGTAAAACCGTTCACAGCCAAAACAGTAAAGCCCTTCATATTCGCTAAAATATATTTCACCCGAATCATATATTTTTTGCAGTATATGCCTTACCACTGCGATATGAGCTGGATCTGTAGTGCGTATAAAATAATTGTATCTAATTCCAAGTTCCGGACAAAGGTCTTTAAAAAGACTGCTTATTTTATCTACGTATGCCTTGGGGCTAATATTCTCCTTTTTTGCGGCGCGAACAATTTTGTCTCCATGCTCATCAGTCCCGGTAAGAAAAAAAGTCTCTCTATCACGCATTAAATTATATCTGCATGCAACATCCGCAACAATGCTGGAATAAGCATGTCCCAGATGAGGCCTTGCATTAACATAATAGATAGGTGTTGTTATATAAAATGGTTCAGACATTCCCTATTCCTTTCCTTTTATACTTATACCTAAGTTGTAATTTCGTCTAATCCGGCCTCTATTTCTGAACCGTTATCTAAACGAACGGTCATCCTGTTACATATTAAGTTATGACGAATAACTTTGCCCTTGCCACTATTCGTATCTACAGATTTGCCTATTCTGGGAAATTTTTTCCTCAATTTTTGATAGGTGTTATGTTCAAAAGTCAGACAGCACATAAGGCGACCACACATGCCGGATATCTTGGTTGGGTTCAAGGACAAATTCTGATCCTTTGCCATGCGTATGGACACAGGATCAAATTTTTTTATGAATACCGAACAGCAAATTTTACGCCCGCATCTTCCAACACCACCACACATCTTTGCCTGGTTGCGTATTCCTACCTGCCGCATCTCAATTTTTACACCAAACTCTTTGACCAGCATCTTTACGAGCTGCCGGAAATCCACACGGCCTTCAGATGTGAAAAAAAATGTTAATTTACTTGTATCAAAAGTGCTTTCAACAGAAAAAAGATTCATTTTAAGCTTTAATTGTATTATGCAATCAAGACAAAAAGCGTAACTTGCTTTTTCTATAACAAGATTTTTCTTTCTTTGCTCAAGATCATCTTCATTGGCTAAACGAAAAACCTGTTTCAAAGGCTTATTCGACAACTTTTCCTCATAGGGGACAGGTGAAATAGCAACGACCCCCAACCCAAGCCCCTGCTCGGTTTCAACAATCACATTATCATCTTTATTTAAAACAAATGCACCGCAGTCAAAGTCATAAAGCTTACCGGCAGGTCTAAATCTTATTCTAACAATTTTTCTCATATTTCAAATTTCTCAATCCTTGCACAGCCATTCTACCCTTGCAAACTTCAACATCATTATTTCTAAAGTCAGTCTTAAATTCGCGTTTGCCTTTATGTCTTTCTGTGCTGTCTGAATGACTTCTATTTGTGAAAGAAGCGATTTGACCGAAATTTTCCGGGAAACATATTGAATCTTGTGGCTCAAGTCCTTGTTTATAATTTTTTCAGGACTATACTTATAAATAATCAGGTCACGCAAATAAGTTTTAATAATCTCAAGCGAATCCTGAATAATTTCTTTGTTCTTTGACAACCTTTCCGCAAATGAAAAAAGTATAATAATTGGCTGTAACAACAAAGAATCAGTCTGTTCCAATCCAATGATATTTAATACCCAGTCTCTAAGGCAAATCCAATTCACCCGGCTATTCTTTCTTGTCATAGAAAGAGCCCTGGCTATACTCCCGTTTGCCATAGCTGAAAATATTGATGCATCTTCAGCATTAAGTCCATGTTTTTCAATTAGAAAGGTTTCTATCTTTTCTCTGGAAATGGGGCTGAACCTGATATGCTGACAGCGCGATACAATAGTTGGAAGTAAATCAGATGTTTGCAAGGAAGTAAGGATTAAAACAGTTCGCTCAGGTGGTTCTTCCAACACTTTAAGCAGAGCATTGGCTGCTTGAGGATTCATGGCCTGGGCATCAGAAATTATAATAATACGCAATCTTGCTTCGTATGGCTTCAGAGAAAGAGTATCACAGATATCACGAATTTGTTTAATCTTGATAAAGTCACCGGACGGCTCAACTCGAATTATATCCGGATGATTACCTGACCGGATCTTCATGCATGATCTGCAACAACCACAGGGATCGACTACCGGCAGGTAGTCATCAGAAAAATGGCCATTATTGGGCGTGGTTCCGCTCCCTTCACAATTGCATGCCATTGCGAAAACGAGAGCCGCAGTACTTTTCCCAATTCCGTCAGTACCGGTAAAAAGAAGGGCACTCGGTATGGTATTGTTCAAAAGAATATTTTTTAAAAGTCTTATTGGCTGTTCTTGATCTATTATTGATTCAAACCGGGACACAAATTTAATTATCTACTCGTTCTTTCAGTTCTTTCCCTGATTTAAAAAAAGGAAGTCTTTTGGGTTTTATTATTACCTTCTCACCGCTTTTTGGATTTCTTCCTGTGTAGCTTTTGTATTCTTTAACAAAAAAACTGCAGAGACCTCTTATTTCAACACGCTCACCTTTTGCCATAGCTTCTGACATACTATCAAAAAATATTTGAACAACCTTTGCCGCCTCTAATTTTGAAATATTAGCTTCGGTTTTCAAAACTGAAATAAGTTCCAATTTATTCATATATAATCCTCCATGCAATAACTGATAATTTTATATATTCTATTAAACATAAGTTCATAAGGAGTCAAGTAGTTATGCTAATATTTTGGATATTATTTCAACATCATCTTCCCTGATCTCCACACTTGCAAACTGGCCGAGAGCTTCAAGATAAATCATGACGCTCTCTTTCCCCTTATATCGGATAAAAGTTCCGGTTACACCGGCAAAAGGGCCGTCAATAACCATAACCGGTTCTCCCTTCCTTAATCGGATGCCGGTTGTCACAGGGTTATTGCCGGCTACCATGATTTTCAACGACTCAATACTCTCCGGAGGAACCGGAAGAGGAACGTTCTTGCTCCCAATTATACGAACAGCTCCAACAGTTTTAACGATTTCAATATGTTCATAAGGGTTAAGGTCTGTTTTAACAAACACATATCCCGGAAAAAGAGGCACTTGAATCATAACTTTTCTATCGCGGCGTTTGCTCCTGATCTTAATCTTTGGGAGAAAAACCTCTATTGTTTTTTTTGCAAGTCCTTCATTTACAACATTTTCGAACCTGCTTTTTGTATGAAGAACATACCATGACCGAATAAGTTTATCTATATCATTTTTTATCATATTCAATTAGTTAGGAGATTTTTTCCACACACGGATTGAAGCATCCGGCTTGTTTGGGCTACAAATTCATCAACATACAGTTTGTAGCAGGATAAACAAAAACAACTTTTACAACTGAAATTTACGCTAAAAACATCAAACCTGCAATACAAACATCTAATAAACGTTTATAAAAAAATCTGCTTGAGAAAAGCACTAAAAAGAATTATTATTCATCAAATGGCAGAATTCCCTGAACCCTGCTACGCCTATTAATATATGAAACATAAGCAAACAAATATATGTAAAAGTGTAATACTTGTTGCAATGCCATGGTCACTTTTCAATCGCCCATCCATTCAGATAGGTACTCTGAAAGCATATTTAAAATTACAATTCCCCTATCTCAAGGTTGCAGCTCATCATTTTTATTTAAAGATGGCTGAAGCTATAGGCTATGAACTATATCACTCTATCTCAGAAAGGACCTGGCTTGCTGAAACTATATACGCTGCCATGTTATCCCCTGAAAAAGTTAAAACTATTGAAGAAATCTTTTGCAGGGAAGCTGGAACTAAGCCTTTGTTTCGCAAGCTAAACTTTAAAGAACTTGTTTCAAAGGTAAGAAAGATTACCGATTCTTTTATTGAAAGCATAAACTGGAATAAATTTTGTCTTGCCGGTTTTTCTGTTTGTCAGTGTCAGTTGACTTCCTCGCTTTATATAATTAAGCAAATAAAAATAAAATATCCCGAGCTTAAAATTGTATTGGGAGGTTCTACATTTGCCGGTGTATCAATAGAGCTGTTTAAGTTAATTCCTGAGATAGATTTTGTGGTCAAAGGCGAAGGTGAGTTGCCTTTAAGCGAATTAGTACATCATCTCAGCATTGCTGATAAAACAGATAAAATCCCTCTCATTAAAGGTGTAATCTCAAGGGAATCATTTAAACCTGACAGTTCAGACATGTTCTATCAAATGGAAACACTGGATAGTCTCCCAATGCCTGACTACGACGATTATTTTGACCTGCTTCAAACATTCAGTTC
>JAJSZO010000009.1 GCA_030262795.1 Deltaproteobacteria bacterium
ATTTGATTTGCTTCAGACGATACATTTGTAGTCAGAGCAATCACACCAAGTTTTTAGATAACACATTGTAACCACAGGATATTTATACTCATCAAAAAAGGGAACTTCAGTCTAAATACTTTTCTTTCAAATCCGGATTCGCATAGATCAATCAACTCATCAAAATTTCTGACGGAATCCGTCATTGGATTATTAAAATGCCGGATAATTTTGGCTTTAAGATCGTTAGGTTTCAGCATATCCTCTGTTACGGATCGATAAAGATACATACGATCCCTGGCTCTCGACAGGGCAACATTAAATCGCTGCTCGAACAATAGCGCAGTCTTGGCGGATTTGGTTTTGGGGCATTCAAGCATGCTGACAAACATAATGTCCCTCTCTTTTCCCTGGAAAGTGGCCGAGTTGCCACAGACTATTTGGTGCTTTAAAAACTTATCCTCTCCAATGCTCGCAAGCAACAGTGTTTGGATGTAATAAGCTTGTTGAGCGCCTATCAGCGAGACGACGCCAATGGTTCGGTTTGTATAGCCTGGATTATTTACGATCGTCTCAATTTCTTTAACGATAGCTTCGGCTTCGGCATGGTTTATCTGGCGCCTATCTTTATGGCCATATGTTACGTGGACATCTATCAGCGGCGGGTCCAGCCGCTCCGAACGTTTCGGAATTCTCAAAGGAATTATCTTTTCCGGATAGAACTGCATGCTAAAGCGGATGATAGGTTCAACGCAACGGAAATGCTCTTTTAGCATGATTCGTTGGCCGGGAAACACGGCGTTGGCCAGCTCATATAATGATCCGCCGGGTAGCATCAAGGGGCCAAAAGGCTGGCTTTGTAAGTAATTGTGCCTAAGCTGTAAAAGCTTTCGCTCCTCTATAAAAGCGCCTGTGGGGCTTACTTGTTTGTCGTCGCCGACGATCAGAACCTTCCGACCTCGTAATAAAGCCGGCAATGCCGTGATGTCTGATTGAGATGCTTCATCGACAATGACAAGATCGAATGAGCCAATGGTGGACGGTAAACTCTCCGATGTCCGCCAGCTTGGCATGATCCAGCAGGGAACGGCTGAATAGGATTGCTCCATAGCGTTTCGTGCATCGCGCCGATAGCGATGCGCCCGGATTCCTGTCCCTCCACCGATATGTCGTATCGCCGCGGTAAACATCACCAAAGCAGACTCAACCAGTGGCGTGATATTTTTTTTCAGGCCAAGATAGGTTCGTAATTTTACAACTTTTTCAAAAATTTTGGCCAAATCCTTCTCGCAAGTCCCTCGCTGCTCAGCCAGTTGTCTTATGCGATCACGTCCGTCAATCTGGCGAAGGTATGTATCCTGTTGAACCCACGACCAGCTTTCCTTCCAATTTCCTGGGGTCCAAGAGTCTTCGGCGCCTGTAACGGCTTCTGTTAAAAGTACCCTGGCCCAGTTTGGCGCGCCAGACACTTTCACCATTTCGGCAATGCTCCTCACAACCTCAAAATTCGTTTGCAGATCATTCAATCTGCGAAGTTCTGTGTATAGCTCTTGCCACTGATTGGAAATATCATTGGTCGAGTACTCCGGCTTTCCCACATAATCACGCAAGAATGCTTGAAATTCGGCTGTTATATTGCCGGAGCATCTTGAGAGGCGATTGAAAAGCTCGTCAAATCTGCTTCGCGACTGACATAGCCGGTTCTTTGACAGGTTGAGCTTGATGATCTCCGCGGCCCGCTGTGCGTCTTCGACAGAATCAATTACGTGAGAAGCCTCAAGGCCATGAGGGAAAAGTGCTTTTAGTTCCTGTTGGACAACCCTGACATGGTCTATGAAAGTATCCCTTGCCTGTACCACTTTCTGTAACGTATCCGAAATCCAAAGTCCTATAGAGTCTTTTTGTGGTTCGATTGTCGGCAAATCGAGCTCAGTTGCAATTGAATTCCATCGACTCGCAAAGGAAATAAGATCCTTTTGATAGTTTAAATAATCTTGAACCTTCCGCCATGCATCAACGGATTCCGGAGGGCTGCCTTCCACCTTGATCTGCCTAGAAATCTGCTTTTCTCGCGATTTACCTATTCTGACCAAGCTGAAAGCCCTTTTCCCATTCGCGGCTCGGTCCACAGCCTGACAAAGGTGAGGCAGCACGTGTGCACCCTGAGGAACCTCCACAGCATAAGCGATAATGGATAACCGCTTCTTAGCTAACGCCTCCATCGGGGGTATCAAATTATTGAACATTTGACTTTCCGGTGCCTCAAATCCCTTCTTTCGCCAGGTATTGAAAACATTGCTAACCCACGGAGCATCAACAATTATCTGATAAAAATGAATAATGCCTTCAACGGCATCTAATAGCTTCTGAGCGCGTTCTAATACCTTCGGCTTCGAAATTGAAAGAAGTGGTAGTTGCTGCTCGGCAGCGTTTTTTTCAATCCTGGCGGCAGTTGCCAAGTCTTGATGAATGGATGTAATGGTGGTGCTGTCTGGAAGGTCGCTTAAACACGGTAGAACTTTGTTTACATAAACTATATCTCGCCCGATTTTTTTGCGGGCTGCTCGCACTCTTGCAATATCACTGTCAGTAAAGTTGGGTTTAAATTTTTCTCCGGACTTGGGTCGATCCGGCAGCCAGCTATGTTGATCGCGATTTTCTGAAACAAGCTTGGCAACATCCATGGGGAGCATTTTCTCTGCGCTTCCGCTGGCTTTGATCGGCTTGAGATGTTTTACAGCCCACTGGCGCAACTCTTGGTCAATGGATTCCAAGTGGCGTTTTATATCCAGGACGCGCTGCTGATGGTCAATGATTTCCCTTTCGAGTTCAGCCGGCTTTTGTTGAGTTGCCGTATTCGAAAGAATTCCAACTGCCGTTTCGAGTTGCTTCAGCCCCTCCTTTTCACTGGTCAACAGGCTGATTGTCAAATTGCGAATGTCCTCCGGAATATGTTCCCGCAAGACGGTCAACGCGGCTTCTCCCTTTGACGTGACCAGCACGCGACGTCCAGTTGCCAGATAATGGCAGATAACGTTTGCGATAGTATGTGTTTTACCGGTTCCGGGCGGGCCTTGCACTACAAGGCCATCGGATTTTTCCAGCCGCCGGATTATGGAAATCTGATCCTCGTTGTATGGCTTTGGAAAAAAGAATTCTTCGGGTTGGGTAGCGAATAGTTGGTCACCTGTCGATCCTGGCGGGCTGTGGCCGCCACTGTCTCCGGGCACTGTACTTGCACCGATACTGATGAGGCCACCTTCGTAACTGCTTTGATCGCTTGGTTGATGAACAAGCCTTTTGAATAGTCCAGGCAAGTCTTCAGCAGCCTCTATGGCTTTCTTAAGCCGGTCCAGATCAGATTTATAAAAGCTATCCGAGCGTCTTCGTGCATAGATGACCCATGTGTCCGTTACTGTCAGATACTCAGCAATCGGCGGAATATTACGGTCAGTCAAGTCCTTTACTTGGTCTGGATAATAGAGACCATTCCTGTCAAGGTGGGTGGTAGCCTGCCGAAGTATGGATTCGTAGGTTTTGGGCAAAAACGGAGATATGTCCTGATCTTCTGGAAAATTATCAAAAAAATCGCGGGCAAAATTGAAAACAGTTTGAGTGCCTGAGATTTGAAGAGCAAAATAAGGGTCCAAGGCTGCAATCGGGTTGGTCGATCGGGGCATGAGGCTGATTGATCCATCCTTTGAATCAATTTCGATTTCAACAAGTTGCTCGACGATCGGTCGATTAATTCCTTCGCCCTTGGTTTTCCACAGAGCGATCCCCATACCCCAAACCACTTCAAGCGGTTTTCCCGTACCTTCCGTTTGAATCGTTTGCTGCAAATTGAAAAACGACTCATAAATTCGTATAGACTCCCTTCTTGGCTTTTCAGTTTCAGACCACACTTTCCATGGGCCGTTGATGTAATCTTCGATAGCCACCTTGGTTTCAGGCTTTTTATTCAATCGGAATATGACGTCACACCATTCGCCATCTCTCGGCGGTTTTATGGCGGCCTGAATATCTTCTCGTAGAAGGACGTCTTCTTCCAAGTAAGCTTCAGCATCTTTTGTAGAAATTGTTGCGGTAATGAGCTTTTTGACTTTTGGAGGAGAAAAGGGATCGCGACTGACAGCCACCCACTCTTCTATTTTATCTGGTACTGAAGGAGGATCAATGCGTTGCAGCCGCTCGATTTTGAGCCAAATCTGTCCCTCATCGGTTGAAAGGTTATGCTCGACGCCTATGCGGTTTCTTAAATCTACCTCGTGATAGGTGAGCTGCTTGTAGCTTTTTATGTTGAAAACCGGCTTTTCGCCAAGCCTGACCAGATGATCCACATAATCAATGAGATCGATGAGCTTTTTTTTGGTGTCAGCCATTATCAGCCTTTTATTGAAAAAGACAGACATCCGTGCCTTTTATTGGCATCGGCTGCTGTTGAATGGTTTATATGATTTAGCCAGACAGCCATAGCAGATAACCTCACAACATTATCGTAATACTGAAAATTTTTCCCGAGAAATGGTGAAAAAGGATAAGTATCATTAAATTTGGCTTTAAGCTCTTCCTGATCAATTGGCGCATGTTTGTTCCATAGCTGGACATAACTATCAAGCACCGGCAAAATAGAAGCCTTGTCAAACTTTTTATAGTTTTCAAACAGCCTGTGCAAAATGATACGGCTCTGATCTTTGGCATTATCGAATTGAACCACGCAGCGAGAAACGCGCTTAAAGGTGCTGCCAGGCTCTTGTTGAGCGCTGTAAATGCTCGCGAACATGGTAACCTGCTTTGAACGGTTGCTCAATTCGGAAAGCATCTGGAGAAAGGCTATATTTTGAGCTTGAAGCGCAGGATCGCCAATAACCTTAATGCCCTGCTCCAGCTCATCAAATATCAGGATGATATCCCTGTTTCCAAGAGCCTTTTCAAATTCGGCTAATTTTGGATGTGTCGTGCCATTCTTAGCCTCTGTTCCAAGCGCCTCGAAGATCATATTCCAGATGGAATCATGAGGATCATCAGTGAATTTATTGATTATTACAACAGCATCTTGGGGAATCTTGCATGATAATCCATTCTCATTGAGCCATTGAAAGGCAATCTGGTGGTTTTTAAACAAATGATAGATCATCAAAAGGAGGTGGGACTTGCCGCTGCCCTTCAGTCCTTCAAAAAGAAAAAGCCCTGAAGACTTTTTTGAAGATGAAAACCGGATATTGATTTCATTTAGAATTTTTTTGACATCCGAAGTAGGATAGGTAAGTTGAAAAAAGTCATCAGGCCGTGCCTCGACTTTGGTTCCGGATTCATCTTTCAGGTTAGCCAGATCAATAATTCCTTCAATTCCCTCTTCAGAAATCGTCTCTTGCCGTGGTTTCAGAAATGCAGCGTAGCCCATTGAAAACCCTCTTAAAAAAATGAAGAACTGACATTATAAACAAGGTCACCGAAATTGTAATTGTAATATTAAAGCATTTGAGTGTAACCAAAATAGAACATTTATCCGTTCAATTTGGCAACTCCTCAATAAATGGAGGCTTTAAGGTGATGAAATTTGAAAATGGCTGACTGTTTGAACGCCTTTAGCGAGTCTTAAGAAAAAACATCGCATCACACGTTACGTTATTTAATGATGAGCATAACATATTTAATTCATTGCTATTTTAAACTTCAGATATGTTTTTTCTTTAGAGTCGCTTTGGCGTGAGTTTCAGCTATTTTCAAATTTCATCACCTTAAAGCCGGAATGACGATAGCGCCAAATTGTTATGTTTTATTTTTTTCAATTATCAATGTTCTATTTTGGTTACACTCAAAGCATTTTGTAACCAATATGTTTTTAACTTTTTTTAAAAAACTTGTTTTTTATTTGAAGTATTTTAAAAAAAATTAGGAAGGTGGACGAATTAACTTCCACAAGTAGGCGCATAGATTTGGGTCAGATTTGTTCGATTTTAGATCACAAAAGTTGATGGCATAGCGGGCTATTTTGATATTTTTGTGATTCGAGCCTGGATTTGAGATTTGGCAAAGGTGGCCTGAAGCTATGATGCATAGTTGGGGAAGTTATTTCGTCCACGTTCCTTATAATCGACTTAACAAATGGAGTATACTTAAATTTAATTAGTCTGTATTTTGGTGGGAATTCAGCTATGTTACACAATATGAAAAAACGCATTATTTTTATTCTTTTTTCTTTTTTTCTTCTGGGTTGTAATCAAAGTTCTTCACCTGTTTTTCAAGAAGAGATCGGAGGACTCAAGCTTGTACAGTTGATTACCGGTAAAGACGCCCTGCATGCCATTAATCAGCTTCACGGCAAGAAAATAAATGTGGCAAGCGGTATGGTCGCCTTTTATCAAGGGGAAGGAGAAAAAGCGACTGTATGGGTTTCTGAATCATTCAGGACGGATGATGCTATACTGCAGACAGAGATTATGATAGAGAAAATGAGATCAAGTAAACGATCGCCGTTCAGTGATTATGAAGAAATAGAGCAGAATGGGTTGAAGATCTATTCATTCAAAGGTATGGGGCAGGAGCATTATATATTTAGAATCAGTAAGAGTATCTATTGGATAACAGCAAATCCCGGTACGATTGATGAATTGTGTAAAAGCATCGTGGGATAGAACCTATATTCATCTCGGCAGAGACAAGGAACGTGAAAACCATTCAACCATCTGTTTTCGGCACTCCAGGCAGTCGCTATTCGATTTGCGGTACTGATCATATTGTGCCATCAGGGTATTTGCATGTTCTCCATAAATATTGGTCAAGCTTTCCTTTCTGAGAAAAGCATTCATGCAGGAATAAACCATACCATCCTGCGCTGAAATAATCAGGGCAGCAGGGCATGGGGCATTCATGAGTACGGCTCGCGATGCAACATCAGGAGGCGCCTTTTCAAGGATGTCTTGACTACATATAGTTGATACGATTTCAGCAGCATCCGCAGAGTTGCTGTGGCCGTAGTAAACTTTGTGCGCCTTCATGAGAAGATTTTCATCTTTTGTCAGAAAGAACGTATTTGTATTCAGGTAAAGAACAGGCAAAAGGAAAGAGCTGTTGAACCTGTCAAAAAGACCGGCGAGTAATTTACTGTCAGTCCGCCTGTCTGTCACAACAACCGGCAGCAAAACGAGCCTCGGAGCCTCCCTGTGTTCATTGCTCTCTATGTCAAAAGCACGTATTGACCGCTTCCATGCCTGGTAATAATAGTTGAAGTTGTAATCTATATCTTTTACCGTTTCCAGAGGAACACGGTGGATAAAATTAACATAAAAGCGGGCAAACAGGTTTTCCTTGAGAAATACCATGATGTTTTTCTGAATATATTCCAGATTAGGCATACCTTCGGACAGATTTTCCGCCATAAAATAAAGATGAGATGTAAAATTCATATACGAAAACAAGTTTGACAGCGTCAGGCTGAGCTTTTCAAGTTGTTCCCTGTCATGTTTGCCCAATACTACAAATATTTTCTGCAAAACCGGTTTTAGATTTGTTTGAAAATCGTTATTCATCATTTTTGCTTCACAAGCCTACGACACAATCCGTTTGCCCCTGTCAAGGGAATTGGCTTTCCACATGGCCTGAATCTTTTGGATTTCCTTGTAATTCATACAATCCGTTTCATAGTTGTTTCCAATAGAAAGATACGCCGGCCGATTGTTGTCCAGGGGTTTAATGTTGTATTCATCATAATGCCGGGCCATATACGTACCAAAGTAGATCTGCATCTGCTGGGAGTTTGTATTTCCAATAATTTTGACTTTATTTGCCTTCATAAATTCCAGGGTTTTAACTGCATCCTCGAAGGTTTCATATGGAAGACCAAAAATGGTAAAAAGCTCTACTTCTATATTTTCATTCTGAGCCAGTTTGACTGCCTCAGCCACTCTTTCAACGGATATGTGTTTGCCAAGCTTTGCCAGTACCCGTTCTGAGCCTGATTCCAATCCAAAAGCAATGGTGCTGACACCTGCACGCTTCATTATCTTCATTACTTCAGGGTTCACGAGGTCTGCCCGGGTCTGCAGCCACATCTGCATATTAAGACCCTCTGACAGCATTCTGTCAAAAATTTTCATAAGGCGTGCAGGCTTAAGGGAAATATTCGGATCGGCAAACCAGAGTCTCTTCACGCCGTTTTTCCTGATCCACTTGATTTCCTCAACGACTCTATCAATCGAATGGAAACTTACTTTGTGCTTGAATGCATTGGGTGTGTAACAGTATATGCAGTCATGAGGACATCCGCGAGAGGTCAGCATAATGGCTTCACTCATGCGTGAGTAGTCGAAAGTGTCATCAAGATAAGGGGAAGGATAAAGGTCAAGATCAGCCGCAGCATCAAGTCCTGGCGCATCAAGGACTTCGCCACTTGCATCTTTATAGCTGACACCCAAAAGATTGGAAAAGGGCACCTCGTTTTTGATGGCCTGTGCAACATGCAAGAGTGTTTCCTCACCTGAAGATCGAGAGATATAGTCAATATCAGGTAGTTCGGAAAAAGCCGAAGACGGCATAAACGTGGCTTGTGGTCCCCCTATGGCAATCTTGATATCTCTGTCCAGTGATTTTATGAGTTTTGCAAGGCCATTTACATAAAGCATGGTTCTCTGATAGGCCGATAGCCCAACCAGGGCGGGATTAAATTTTTGAACAATTTCGCAAAGATTTGTACGGGAGATATGTGTATTCTCTCCAAGTGACAATATTTTGGTATTAAAATCCCTGGATTTGAGAAATGATGTAATATATCCCAGCGAGATTGGGGTCAAGGATGGAGAAAAAGGATTTATATCAATAAGTAATACATTCACAATGCAAATCTTTATAAGAGATGAATCTGTCAAGGTCAAGGAAAAAGCAAAGACCACTTCGAAGCACTTTATTCCGGTTTCCCCCCCCTTTTTTTCTCCAGTTGAATATCAAGCTGCTTTAGTTTCTCTATTATTTCTTTAATATGCTGATTTTCTATTACCAGCTTTTCGTATTTTTTCGTTAATGTTTTGTTTTCCTGCTTTAAAGTCGTGATAAAAGTTTTTAATTCATTACAACTACTTGCATTTTTGATTAATTCATTACAACGGCTTTTATTTTTGATTAATTCATTACAACAGCCTTCATTTTTTATTAACTTCTTTAAAAGGCTCATCAGATATTGAACAGAGCTTTTTTGTTCGGCTCCTTCCGAATCAAGAGAGATATATTTTTCCAGGTTTTTAACTGCGTGCTTGTAATCGGGTTCAGGGTTTTTGAAGTGCGAATAAAGCAACGCTAAATAATAAAAAGAGGTCTGTTTGGATAATGAGTCGTTTTCGCTTTTCAGAGCGTTTTCCAGGTGAGAAATTTCGGTTTTAATTTCTTTCGTTTGTAAGGTGAGATAATAGGTTGAATCTTTTATGTTTTTTGTCCGCTGTACACAACCGGTAATAAAAATTACCATACAAAGTAAGAAAAATAAAACAATTAGCTTGCTTGCCTTTAAAAGATAGTTTGGTTTCACACGCCTCCATTAGGAATCAATTTATTTCGTCCCCGTTCCTGACGATCACTTTTTTCTTCGATTAACCAAAAACACACTACCAGAAATTTTTTTTGCATGTTCTTTTAGTTCTGCAGCAATCTCTCCAACTTCAATATGACTTATCTGCCCTTTTTCCTTATTTGAAACAACAACAGCAATGGAAATAGACATAATCGGAAATTTTATTTTTTTGCCCTGGCGTGTTTCCCCCAGGATATAACCATTTGCCCTGTCTTTGGTATTGTAGAAGTCAACAACCTTTTTGTCAAACTCTTCAATAATATTGGTGCAAAGTTTATTGTACCTTTCTATGGTTGTTAAGAGTGCAAAATCATCTCCTCCGATATGCCCCACAAAATCATCATCTGTTCCATATTCGGCAGTTGTTTTTTTAATAATTTTTGCCGTTGTTTTGATAACTTCATTGCCCGCTGCATATCCATAATGATCATTAAACGATTTGAAATTGTCTATATCCAGTAAACAGAATGTCACAGATTTGCTTGCTGTCAATCTGTTTTTCAGAATATTCTCAATTGCTATTCCACCCGGCAGCCTTGTCAACGGATTTGCATTCAAGTTGGTTTCTTCCAAAGAGGCTAACAGATGAGCCATTTTAATAAAAGCATTTGCAAGTTCACCCAATTCATCCTGAGCTGTAACATCCGGAATATGATTGAATCTGCCTCTTGATATCTCATCTGTTGCTATTGTCAACTTCTTGATAGATCTTGCGATATTGCCAGTCGTCAGAGCTGCTGCAACTATACCCAGAATGATGCCAAGACTTGATAATATAAAAGTAATGCGAAACGCTTTCAATCCGGCATCGCTATTCTTGATAATCATCCGGTTTTGCTTTTCTTTTATATTCAATATCATCATTTGAATCAGAGTTGTTAATTCGTCCAGCTTACTTCTGATTTTTGCATCATATTCCTTTGTAATTCTTGATGGTTCATTACCTATATTCTTTATCCGATCTTTGTAAAGATTATTAAATTCATTATGGAGAATTGACAACTGCTTTAAAGAAATGTTTTGGAATTTTTTAATGGCCTGCATTTTAGAGACAAGCATATCGAATTCATTACTTCGCTGCCAAAACAGTTCCAGTATTTCCTGACTATCCAAAATTAAATAGCGACGGGCATAAGATTCTTGTGCCAGAAGGCTATTAAGCATATTATTAGCGGCTTCCAGCAAAACAATATCATGTTCTATAATATTTTTGCTGGTCTTATTTGCTTCATTAAGACTTGAAAGTGCAATTATACTTATCAGGATCACAACCATGAAAATCGGTAAATATCCCAAAATTATTTTCGTTGAAATGCTAAGTTTCTGCAGTCTATTTAAGAACACAAGATGGGTCCTCTTATCAATTTATTGAAGAAATGAAACTACCCGAAACAGGTTGGAATATAGATGGCAAATGTCTAATAAAAAGACCTGTTTTGGAGACCTCATGATTTTTAATAAATTGTATTTATTGTAAATATCAAAACTTTCGATTTTGGGCGTCACAAGGTTTGTATTGTTAAAAATAGTAATAAAAAGGAGCTTAAGTGTCAAATATAATTTACTCCTTCCACGTTCCTTAACATCCTGATTTTGAAAATATTTTGGGCACAGTTCACAATTTGCCACAAAAAAGGGATTAGCCAATGTTAAGCTAACCCCTTGATTTTATTTGGTGCCGGAGCTCGGAATTGAACCGAGATGGACTTGCGTCCGGAGGATTTTGAGTCCTCTGCGTCTACCAGTTTCACCACTCCGGCATGATTTTTCATCATATATAGGAATTAGCGGTTGTTGTCAATGAAATTGCTTTTTCCCAGTGCTGCAATAATATTCTTTGCAGAAACAGAACCTTCTCGTAAAATTGTGGGGAACGGCGTTGTAACATCAATAACTGTTGAACCTGTTCCACCTTTGAGCTGTCCTGCATTAAGCAAGATATCTACTTTTTCAGTAAGTTGAACGTCAAGATCAGAGATTGCTGAACATCCGACTTTTCCTGAGATATTGGCGCTTGTTCCTGTTATCGGGCCATTCACTTCTTTCACAAGAGAAAAAGCTACAGGATGTTCGGGCAAGCGTATGCCAATTTTGCCTGTACCTGCGGTAATTTTGACAGAGATGGTATTTTTAGCTTCAAATACAATTGTGATTTGCCCAGGCCAAAAGTTGTTCATAATACATTTTGCTGTAGATGGGACATGCGTTACAAGTATATCCAGATCATTTGCATCCTTTACCAAAACCGAGATCGGTTTGTTGTAAGGTCTTTTTTTTATTTTGAAAAGCCTGTCAACAGCCTCAGAATTAAATGGATCTGCTCCAAGTCCGTAAAGACATCTCGTCGGGAATAAAACTATACCTCCTTTTTTTATTGAACCTGCTGCTTTCAGAATTAACTCCAACTGTGGGTTAAACGGGTCTATCAACATTTTTTGGTTGGACACTATATTTGACCTTGAAGCCCGCTTGCTTTTTCTTCTACCTTTGCTGATAGTTCTATCCTTTTTAATGCCTTCTGTCCAATATCTTTGCGATAATATACTCCGTCCCATGTTATCCTGGAAACAGATAGATATGCCCTTGATATGGCTTTTTTGATGGAATCCCCTAAAGCGGTAACTCCCAGGACACGGCCTCCATTTGTAACTATTGTTTTCCCTTTTTTATCAGTACCTGCATGAAAAACAACAACATCTTTCATTTTTTTTACGTCTTTAAGTCCTGAAACAGGCATGCCTTTCTTGTATGAACCAGGATATCCCTTGGATGCCATAACCACACAAACCGCTGCCCTGTCGTCAATTTCAAGTTTACATTTATCCAGCGTTCCTTCAATTGTTGCTTCCATTATCGGAACTATATCGTTTTTCATCCGCATTAAAAGAGGTTGAGTCTCAGGATCTCCAAAACGTGCATTGAATTCAAGTACCTTTACCTTGTCCTTATCTATCATAAGGCCGGCATACAATACACCCTTGTAAGGCCGGCCTTCATTTGCCATTGCCTGAATAGTCGGTATCATAATTTCTTCCATGATTTTTTTATGCATATAACGGTCTATTATTGGAGCGGAAGAATATGCGCCCATTCCTCCTGTATTTGGTCCCCGGTCATTGTCGTATATTGCTTTGTGATCCTGTGAAGAAGGAAGTGGAAGTAGATTTTTGCCGTCTGTAAAGGCAAGGAAAGAAGCTTCTTCACCGGTAAGGCATTCCTCAACGACTACTTTATCCCCGGCGTCACCGAAAGAGCGTTTTTTCATTATAAGTTTAAGAGCATCAATTGCTTTTGAAACGGTTTCGCAGACAATTACTCCTTTGCCTGCTGCAAGCCCATCTGCTTTTACAACAACAGGAGCGCCTGTTTTGCGTATATAGTTTTCTGCTTTTTTATAACTGGTAAATGTCTCGCCGGCAGCAGTATTGATTCCGTATTTATTCAATAAATATTTTGCAAAAGATTTGCTGGCTTCTATTTCCACAGCCCTTTGATTTGCACCGAATATTTTTAAACCCTGTTTTTCGAAAAGATCAACAATGCCTTTACATAGAGGATCTTCAGGTCCTACCACGGTAAGATCTATTTTCTCTTTTTTGGCAAATTCAATTAGTTTGTTGATATCTCCGGATTTGATCGGCAAACATGTTGCCAGATCAGCAATCCCTGCATTGCCTGGTGCACAATATATCTTTTTTACTCTGGGACTTTGAGCAATTTTCCAGACAAGAGTATGCTCCCTGCCGCCGCTGCCAATTACCAGGATTTTCATAAAAGTCTCCTTACCTTTTTTGCCAGACCTTCCAGAATATCTTGTTTTTTCTTATCAAGTTCTTTTCTGCTTATACTTGCTCCTTTGATGCCGCCATTTAAAGCTATTTCCGAGAGGTATTTATTGCCATTTTCAGTAATCATCAGATCTATGTGAGCAAAAGGGAATCTGCTGCGTTTCATAATAGCATGGCAGAATTCTTTTTCTTTATTTTTCAGCATGTACGGACGACTGTTTCCACCTGCTGCTATATTCATTCTGAAGTTGTTTGGATTATGTCTGGAATATGCCTCAATATAATCGTCAACAATAATTACTCTTATATCTGTAAAATTTTCATAAAAAGGCTGAACTACAAAAGGATAAGAAGATTTTGACAGACCCATGAAACTATAGAGGGTTTCAATGCTGTCCCATCTTCTTACTCCACATCCGCAGTGCAGGTGGTCTTCTTTGGTCACTACCCGGCCTATGCCGTTTTTATTGTATCTATTTATGGTTTCAACAAAATCTGTCCGCCTTGCAATAACGCATGTATGCGGAAGCATCCAGTCTCTTAAAATTAAAGCCTGTTTGGTTTTGGAGCTATTGAGAATTTGTGAGAGTGGAGACGGCAGGCAGTTTACATTTCGTTCAAGAAGATCAATAAGCATAAATGATTTCATATGCTTTGAGGATATTGTTCCTATAAATATATCTCCTGAGCAGAGTTCATGATAATGATTTTTTAATTCTCTGTTATTTTTTATAATCATGAATTACCTGCTGTTTTTGTGTCCGGAAAGGCTAAGTTCAATCAGTATATCAAGAAGTTTGCTAAAGGAAATACCGGCTGTTGCTGCAGCAAGAGGTAAAAGACTTGTTTTCGTCATGCCTGGAATTGTATTGGTTTCAAGTATGTATATATCGTTATTTTTTAGAATCATATCAGTTCTGCTGTAACCTTTACAAAATAGAGCCGAATGGGCAATCTTCGCATATTCCTGTGCTTTTTTAGTAAGATCGTCACTAATTCGGGCGGGACATATTTCATTGGTTAAACCAACGGTATATTTTGCCTTGTAGTCAAAAAACTCATGCCCTTTACCTGGAATAATTTCAACAATAGGGAGGGATTGCAGTTTTTCGTTACCTATAATGCTCCCTGTAATTTCTATACCTTTAATATACGTTTCGATCAGGATCGAATTATCCTGTTCAAAAGCAATATCAATAGCATGTTTCAGGTTTTCTGTTGATTTTACAATAGACATGCCAATACTTGAACCGCCTTGAACCGGCTTAACTATTAGGGGCAGTCCAAGCTGATCAGCAATTTTTTCAGGATCAATTTTTTCACCACGATTAAGTGCAATATAAGGCGGTACAGGCAGCCCTGCTTTTTCATAAAACTTTTTTGCAGCAATTTTGTTCATTGCAAGAGCACTTCCAAGAACTCCGGTTCCCTGATATGGAATAGAAAGCAGATCAAGAAGCCCCTGCACTGTTCCGTCTTCTCCGAAATGTCCGTGAAGTACAATAAGCCCTGCATCAATCTCAGGTGCATCAGCAACGAGACGGTTTATTTCTGTTTCAGGATCGTAACGGATAACTTTGTACTTTTTCTTGTCAAGCGCTTCATAGACCTGGTCGCCACTTTTCAAAGAGACCTCTCGTTCAGAAGATGTACCGCCGGACAGAAGAGCAATTGTTATTTTTTTCATAATATAAAATAGTCAAGGTTCATGTCCGATTTCATCGCTTTCTAACCCCTGAACCCCTGAACCTTTATCTTACACAGATTTAACGAGTTTCAAATCGGTGTTGTCTGAAGATTTCATGATTTGTTGTTTAAATTTATTGTATTCATCAATTGTAATAAGATTTTTTTCGAGCAAATTGGCAACTTCAGTAAGTTCTCTCAGACGGACGGAAGCCGAATCTTCCAGTTGCAGATATTGTGTTGATGAATTATTTCCCAGTGCCGGCGCATCGCCGGATCCGCCGCCGACCTTAACAGATGCCAAGCCTCCCAACAAGCTTACTTCAACTGTTCTGCCGTGAAATATAGGAGAATTGAGAGTTTCGCGAAGGGTCATTCCTTCTTTTTTAATGCGTCTGTAAAAGAGGTAGGCTGAAGCAATGATAAAAGCTAAACTTCCAAGAACTATCCATAGGAAGTAATTGATAATGCCTCGGAAAAAAATTACTAATAGTCCTACTCCTGCAATTAAAATAACATGGAGTGCCACAATAAAGTAGGCTATCATAACTCCTTTAAAGAGACCATCCTCATTTTTTTTTTGCTTTCTAAAAAACATAAATAAAATCAGATTTATTTAAACCTAACCTTAGGTTATAAAAAATTTTTAATACTTTAAACTTTGGAACCCTGAACTTAGATAGTTATATAATTTATGATATATTTTCAAGCAATAAAACAATAAGGCCTCTCTGAATTCTACCAGAAAGGCCTTATTTCAAGCTGGTGGCGATGCAGGGAGTTGAACCCCGGACACTACGGATATGAGCCGTATGCTCTAACCAACTGAGCTACATCGCCATAATAATCCCAAACCTTGGATCCCAAATTTTGGCAACGGCTTCTTTAACAAATCAACCATCTTAAGTCAAGTCGAAAACTAAGGAACGTGGACGAAATAATTTCTATAATGGAAGGGATTTTGTAACTTCAATTGTAAATTCATCCAAATTTTCCGGAAGATCGGCGAATACTACCATAAACGGTATAATCGCGCCCGCTTTAACCTTAACATTAGATTTATTGTCGCCGAAGCGGTTAGAAAATCTGTTAGTTATAGAATCAAGTTCCATAGTTATAAGGTCAAGTTCTGAAAGTACAATGCCGCAGTAAACTGTTTTTGTTTTTGAAAGAATTTTTCCCTTTGTATAGAGCTTGCTAATTATGCTTATATAACTGCGGGCATCGGAATATCCATTTTTTGCTTTGCCTGTAATTACAAGAAGTTTTCCGATTTTTGAGTTTTCTACAAATTTATTGTTTATATCGGAAATGTAAATTTTAAGATTGCCGGCTTCCTGAACTTCAGGCTTTAACAGGTTGCTGACAAAAGGAATATTAATCCCAAGGCTGTTTATCAGCACATATGTACCGTAGGCACCACCAATCAAAAGCGTTGCAAACAATAATAAAAGAACGGGCTTGCTTATCCTTTTTTTTTCAGCAGTATATTGTGGTTTACTCTCTTCGATTAATGTACTTTTTTCTACTTTATCAACGGATTTTACCGCTTTTTCATCCTCTTGCTCATCGGATAGCGTGCCCATATTAAATACTTTTGAAGTTTCTTTTTCCTCCGCTATTTTTTCAGCAGTATATTTCTCAATGGTTTCATCTTGATCTATATCTTTCTGTTTATTTTCATCAATATCGGGCTCCATATCCAGTTCAAAGTCAGCTTCTGTTTCTGTTTCAACGGGTGTTTCATCAATCTCGTTTTCCAGATCTAGTTCCAGCTCCATATCCGGTTCAAGTTCGGCTTCTGTTTCAACTGGTGTTTTATCAATTTCAAGATCCAGTTCCTCTGGCTCTTTTTCGGCTTTTAAATCTACATCCATCTCAAGGAAATTATCTATGTCGGAAAAATCAATTTCTTCTTGAGATTCTGTGGCGGCTTCTTCAACCTTGTACTGTTCGTTCGATTCTATTTCTTTATCAGTAATTGCGATTTCAAGTTCTGTTTCGACTTCACTTGACTTGTCTGATTCCTCAGAGAGCGAAGAAGGGTATGCTGTAAAAATATTTTTACATTTTGAACATCTAACTTTTGAACCTGTTTGTTTCAGAAGACTTTCATCTAAGTTGAAACGTGTATCACATTCATTACATGTAATAATCATAACTGTTCTCACTGGTTTATTGTTTCAAATGATATATTGCAGGTAGATTCCTGTAATCTTCGGCGTAATCAATCCCATAACCTACAACAAAGCCTTTTTCTATCCTATGGCACGGATAATCAACATTTATTTTCGTCTCACGGCGTTCATATTTATCAAGCAGGGCGCAAATCCTGACACTCTTTGGCTCAAAAGATTCTATATAATCAATGAGATATTTTAAAGTTAAACCAGTATCGACTATGTCCTCAACAATTAAAATGTTCTTATTCTTAAGATCAATTTCAATTCCCCTTGTTAACTTGATTTTTCCGGATGAAACAGTATTTGAGCCGTAGCTGGAAATAGCGACAAAATCAATTTTAACCGGAATAGTGATTTTTCGTATTAGATCGGCCATAAATACAAACGCACCTTTTAAAACCCCGATAAGAACAATTTCGCTGTCTTTATAATCATCTGATATGTTTTGCGCAACATCAGCAACTAATTTCTTAATTTCATCTTCATTTAGTACAGGAATTAACTCAGCCATAATATTCTTTTCAAGTTTCAAGCCGTGAAGGATTACGTTTTTTGTAGTATTTTAGCTTTATGAAGCAAACCAGTACATTGAAAACTCTGCACTGTCAATAACTTTACTTTTTTACAGCCCTGTATCAGCCAATTCTTCAATCAGATTTTTTTGCTTTTTTGTAAGGTTCTTTGGCATCGTCACATTAACAAGCACATAAAGATCGCCTTTCCCCTTGCCCTTCATATGAGGAAGTCCGTGGCCTGAAAGACGCATCATGGTTTTGTGTTTTGTACCGGAAGGTATTTTAACGCTTAATTTTTTGTGAGCAATGGTTGGAACAGATATGCTGGTTCCAAGGATAGCCTCGCTTATCTTTATCTCGGCGTTTGCATAAAGATCGTATTTTTTAACTGTGAATGCCGGATCATCATAAACCCTGGTACGAATATAAAGATCTCCCGGAGGTCCGCCATATGGACTTGGCTCACCCTTGCCGGCAAGACGCAATTTTTTGCCGGTTACCATGCCTTTTGGTATTTTAACTGTTATTTTTTCAGGATGTCCCGCTCGTTTAAATTGTACTGTTTTGCTTGTTCCGGTTGCTACTTCCTGAAGAGTCAAGGGTAATTCATATATAAAATCCGTTCCCTTGATATTTGCCTGACACTGTCTTGAATGAGTACCAAACGGGGTTTCGCCGCCGAATGAAAATTTCATACCAGCTTTGCCTCTGCCTCCCAATCCGAATTCTTTCAAAATGTCGGTAAAGTCAAATCCCCTGAAGATGTCTTCCTGCGAATACCTCTGACGGAATCCGGTTGAGCCGAATGTGTCATATTGTTTACGTTTTTCTTTATCGTTTAAGACAGCGTAAGCTTCACTTATTTTTTTAAATTTAGCTTCAGCATTTTTATCATCCCTGGCATGGTCGGGATGATACTTCATGGCAAGCTTTCGATATGCCTTCTTAATTTCAGCGTTGGTAGCATTTTTGTTTACACCAAGTATTTTATAATAATCCGTTTCGGACATTTTAATATTTCCTCATTGTAACTACTCAGATGAATAGGTTGAAGCCTGAAGGCTGGCAGGAAGCTTCAGCTTACCCACCTTCAGCCTTCAGCTAAAGGCTTTAATGGCAACCATGAGTACGGAAAGTGCGGCAGGGGTGATACCTTCCATACGGGATGCCTGGCTCAGCGAATTTGGCTTTATAGAAGAAAGCTTTTTCTTAAGTTCATTTGAAAGACCATAAACCTTTGTAAAGTCGAAATCTTTCGGGATTTTTATCCTCTCTAAGTTTTTAAACTTTTCTATCTCTCGAAGCTGCTTTTTTATATAACCCTCATATTTTATTTCTATTTCTACCTGTTGTGAGACCTTTTTGTTTATATCGTAAGGGCTCTTGGCCAGTGTTTCTATAGTTTGATAATCAATTTCAGATCGTTTAAGAATTTGATCAAGATATATTCCATCGTTTATGGGTTTTGTCCCGCGACTGAGTAAATAGTTGTTTGTTTCTTCTGACGGTTTAATTATCGTTCCTTTTATTCTATTTATTTCTTTTGTTATCATTTTTTGTCTTTCTTTAACATCTTTTAATGCATCATTGTCAATAAGACCGAGTGAATGCCCTGTTTCCATCAGCCTTAAATCTGCATTATCCTCGCGCAGCATAAGCCTGTATTCCGCTCTTGATGTAAACATTCGGTATGGTTCCAGCGTTCCCCTGGTAACAAGGTCATCTATCATTACGGCTATGTATGCCTGTGACCTGTCCAGGATAAAAGCAGGTCTTTTCTGAATCTTGCATGCAGCATTAATTCCTGCCCATAGTCCCTGCGCAGCAGCTTCTTCATAACCCGAAGTCCCATTTATCTGGCCTGCAGTAAACAGCCCTGAAATCAATTTTGTTTCAAGAACAGGTTTAATCTGAACAGGATTTATGTAGTCATATTCAATAGCATATGCAGGCCTCATGATTTCAGCCTCTTCCAGTCCTTCAACCGATCTGACAAACTGAATTTGAATTTCCATTGGAAGGCTGTTCCCAAGACCACTGGCATAAATTTCGTCTGTCTCAAGTCCTTCCGGTTCCAGAATAACCTGATGCCTCTCTTTACCCGGAAACTTTACGATTTTATCTTCGAATGAGGGGCAGTATCTGGCGGAAATACCTTTTATAATTCCGCTATACAGGGGAGAAAATTTAAGGCTGTCTTTTATTATCACATGGCTGTTCTTATTAGTATACCCGAGATAGCTTGGCATTTGCGGCAGAGTAATTTTTTTTGTAAAAAAAGATATCGGCGCAGGATCATAGTCAGCGTCTTGTTTGTTGAACTTTGAAAAATCAATACTTGATTTTTTTAGCCTTGGAGGTGTGCCGGTCTTCAGTCTGCCGAGCTGAAAACCCAGTTGTTTAAGATGTTCAGGCAACCCATAAGAAGCAAACTCACCGGCCCTTCCGGACTTAAATGAATTAAATCCTATGTGAACAAGACCGCTTAAAAATGTTCCTGTAGCAAGAACTACCGCTTTGGCCTGATAACCGAATCCTGTACAATCTTCAACTCCAGCTATGCTGTTGTTTTCTATAACAAGACGTTCGATCATTGCTTGCTTGAGATCCAGATTCGGCTGTTTCTCTATTACAGCCTTCATGGCCACCTGATAACGAATTTTGTCGTTTTGAGTCCTGAATGAATGGACTGCCGGGCCTTTTTTGGTATTCAGCGTTCTGTATTGTATTGCTGTTTTATCTGTAATTTTTGCCATCTCACCGCCCAGGGCATCAATCTCTTTTACCATCTGTCCTTTGGCTATACCGCCTATTGATGGGCTGCAGGGCATTGACGCTATTTTATCCAGATCTATGGCAACCAGAAGAACACTGCAACCCATTCGAGCTGATGAGAGCGCAGCTTCACATCCTGCATGGCCTGCACCTATAACAATGATATCGTATTTTTTATGGTATATGCTCATGTGATAATTATGTTTCGTATAGCAACAATATTTTCGCTAACCGGTTAACTTCCCCCAAGCAGGCGCACAGATTTGGGTCGAATTTGCCCAAATCTCAAATATAGGCTCAGATCACAAAAGTTGATGGAATAGCAAGCTATTTCAATATGTTTGGGATTTGAGGCTGGATTTGAGATTAGGCAAAGGCGGCCTGAAGCTGTGATGCATAGTTGAGGATTACCAGCGAATAATACTTTTCTACACCAATTCTCAAAAAATATCAAATTCAATTATACCTGCTTTGATCGTGTTATTAAATAGCTTGCTATTCCATCAACTTTTGTTATTTAAGATTGAACAAATCTGACCCAAATCTATGCACCTACTTTGGAAATCAGTGTCGAATACCTTTCCGAAACAACTTATTTAAAAGGCTTACGATGGAAGATGCACAGAAAAAAAAGAAGATCAAAATCTTTGTTGATAAAAACAATCTGGCCACTGTGATTTGCCATAGTTGCGGTCACGCGAAACAACTTGATGTAACGAAATTTATAAATCTCAACAAAACATTGAGGTGCCGCTGTAAATGTGGAAAGTCATTTTTATGTACATTAGAGTTCAGAGAATATTTTCGAAAAAAAACAAAAATGATCGGCCATTTTACCTTTTTGAGAGACCGTTCCCAGCATAAAATTATTGTTAACGATGTTTCACGGAAGGGTATTAATTTTTCAATGCTGACTGTCTGTGATATTAAAATTGGCGATATACTGGAAGTGATTTTCACGCTTGATGATACGCATAAAACTGTCATTTGCAAACAAGTTGAAGTTAAATCTGTCCACAATCGGCTTATCGGCTGTTACTTTACATGTCCACAGTGGTATGATAAGGAATTGGGATTTTATCTCATGAACACCGATTCTCGCGTTAAGAAATCCCCGGAAGAGCTATAACTATCTTCAGATTCATCTTTTGCATCTTCAAAAAAGTCTTTGTAAAATAAGCCAATAAGCTTCGCTTAGATAGAAAGATTACCAGTAAACAATACTTTTCTATACCAATTCTCAAAAAATATCAAATTCAATTACACCTGCTGTGATCGTGTTATTAAATCAGTGCCTGAACGAAAACTGCTAATTTTCCCAATTTCTGCGTCAGGTTTAAATTTTAATCCTCAAAATACGCCATGTATTCCTGCGGTTAAAATTTAAACCTTCCTTGAACTTGAAAAAATTTTCTAGTTTTCGTTCGGGCACTAAATAGAAGGAATATCAAAATAGCTTGCTATTCCATCAACTTTTGTTATTTAAGATCGAATAAATTTGACCCAAATCTATGTATCTACTTTGGAAATCAGTGTCGAATACCTTTCCGAAACGACTTACATTTATAAGAGGCTTATGATGGAAGATGCACAGGAAAAAAAGAAGATCAAAATCTTTGTTGATAAAAACAATCTGGCCACTGTGATTTGCCAGAGTTGCGGTCACGCGAAACAACTTGATGTAACGAAATTTATAAATCTCAACAAAACATTGAGGTGCCGCTGTAAATGTGGGAAGTCATTTTTATGTACATTAGAGTTCAGAGAATATTTTCGAAAAAAAACAAAACTGAGCGGCCATTTTACCTTTTTGAGAGACCATCTTCAGCATAAAATTATTGTTAACAATGTTTCACACAGTGGTATTAATTTTTCAATGCTGACTGTCTGTGATATTAAAATCGGCGATATGCTGGAAGTGATTTTCACGCTTGATGATACGAATAAAACTGTCATTCGCAAACAAGTTGAAGTTAAATCTGCCAACAATCAGCTTATCGGCTGTTGCTTTACAGATACACAGTCGTATGATAAAGAATTGGGATTTTATCTTCGGTGATTATGGTAGTTATTAACATGACTAATAGATATTTTGATTTAAACACATATTACAGGAATATATTCGGATGCAGGGTCCAGAAAATTACCATTGACGCAGGGCTTTCATGTCCGAACAGGGATGGTACGATTTCAACCGGCGGATGCATATACTGTAATTCAAAAGGATCGGGAACGGGCGCTTACGCAAAAGGGCTTACAATAAAAGACCAGTTAATTAAAAGTAAAAAAGCGCTTTCTAAGCGGTATAAGGCAAAAAAGTTTATTGCTTATTTTCAGTCTTTTTCTAACACATATGCTCCGGTTGGCAAATTGAAAAGCCTCTATGATGAAGCTCTTGCAGTGGATGATGTTGTCGGGCTGTCTATCGGTACAAGACCCGACTGTGTGGACAAACCTGTTCTGGAGCTTTTGCAGAGCTATGAAAAAAATTATCTAATCTGGATAGAATATGGTATCCAGTCTGTTCATGATGAAACACTTGCCTTTATAAACAGGGGCCATGATTTTAAATGTTTCAAAGATATTATTGATGTTACCAAGACTACAGACATAAAAATTTGTGCCCATGTTATACTTGGGCTCCCGAATGAAAATAAAAAGCAAATGCTTGAGACGGCAAGAGCTATAGCGGGCTTGGAAATAGATGGTATCAAACTGCATCTTCTTTACGTTGTTAAAGGAACCAGGCTTGAAAAACTTTATAATGCCGGAGATTACAAATGCCTTGAACAGCAGGAATATGTAAATCTTGTGTGTGGTTTTTTAGAACTGATACCTGAAAATATGGTAATTCAGCGTCTTACAGGGGATCCACATTATAAAGAACTGGCGGCGCCCGCATGGTCACTTAATAAAATGAAAACACTTGCCCTTATAAAAGACACTTTGGAGAAAAGAGATTCATGGCAGGGGAAATTTAATCAGGGAAGGTTCTGACCCGAACCCTTATTAACCCCTCATTTGAACAAGGCGAATCAGCTCAGTCTCTTTCAAAAAGGTTCTTGTCGCAACCGACTGCCTGAGCGAAGGAATAAACCTCCGGAATCAGTTCACAGCACTGCTGCATTATGACCTTCCATGGAACCCGAACCGTTTGGAAAAGCGTTAAGAAAGAATTGACCGTTACGGCCAGAGAGCAAAACAAGTCGAGGAATTGAAAAATTGGAGATCGCAATTTGCGATACCCAATCAGGATTTAATGGGATTACGTATTAAACCATTTGTTTTTACAGAGCATGGTGTACTGATGCTTTCTTCTGTATTAAAAAGCGAAAGAGCTGTTCAGGTAAATATACAAACAATGCGGACAGTTACAAAACTCCGTCAGGCACTTCTTGATAATGAAGACTTCAAAAGG
>JAJSZO010000010.1:0-2322 GCA_030262795.1 Deltaproteobacteria bacterium
TGGGGTTGTTTTCGGTACTGCTATATCCGGTAAGTATTTACGTGGCTGCATGGTGTATCAATGCAAACTCTGAATTACTAAGTAAAGCTCTTGATATTGTGGTCTGGTTTTCAAACTTGCCTTTTGCTTCAATAAAGACGGTAACTCCGACTTATTTTGAGATTTGTTGTTATTATGTGCTAGGCTGGGCGATGCTGAAAGGAAAATCAAACAATTCCGGAAGAAAAAAAGTACTATCTGTTGTAATAATAGTAATTGTTGCCTGTGCCGCGGATACTTGCTATTGGTGTTATAACAGGTTTTGGCATGATGATCTGCGGATTACAATTATTGATGTGGGGCAGGGCAGCTCAGCTCTTGTGGAAATGCCGGAAGGTTTTAATCTGCTTATAGATGGCGGTGGATTTTCTGATAACTCGGTCTTTGATGTTGGTGCAAATATAGTCGCACCGTTATTATGGCGCAAAAAAATTAAAACAATTGACACCCTTATTCTTTCCCATCCAAACAGCGACCACTTGAACGGACTTTTGTATATTGCTGAAAATTTCACTGTGAAAAGGGTGTGGGCCAACTATGATACAGCAGATACTGTTGGATATCGAAAGTTCATGGAAATTATTAAAAAAAAGGGAATTCATCTGCCTGAATTCAAAGATATCGCAAGAACACATATTATCAATGGTGCCCAATTGAAACTTCTTTATCCAACTGATGATTACATGGATAATAATAAAAAACGGTTGAATTTAAATAACAATTCTCTCGTTATAAAAGTTAAATTTGGATCAAAATCTTTTCTTTTCCCTGGTGATATTATGGCCGAAGCAGAAAAAGAGCTTGTTGTAATTTCAGGAGAGGATCTATCAAGCAATGTTCTTATAGCTCCTCATCACGGCAGTAAAACATCAAGCAGCGAATGCTTTATTGATTTTGTTAACCCGGAAATTGTAATTTTTTCTTCAGGCTGGAAAAATAGATATAGATTTCCTCATCAATCGGTTTTAAAAAAATATAGAGATCGTGGCTGTCGTATATTACGTACCGACAGCCACGGAGCCGTTACAATATATAGTGATGGCAAATCGCTTGAAGTTTTGCCTGCTATAACTGCCTATTCCATTCAGCAACGACCATGAAAATCAACTCCATTATATATAAATATATTTTCAAGGAGATGATCCCTCCTTTTGTTATCAGTCTTTTGTTTTTCAACTTTATTTTTCTGCTGACAAAGATACTTGATATTACAAACATGATCGTAAATTACAGGATCAGCCTGTTTGATGTTATGCTGCTGCTTATATATTCAATGCCGCACTTTCTTGAGTTTGTAATTCCCATATCCATTATGATGACTGTTATGTTGACCTTTTTCCGTCTGTCAAGCGACAATGAAATCGTTGCCCTTAAAGCCGGAGGCATAAGTATTTACCAGCTTCTTCCTCCTGTACTTCTTTTTTGTCTTATAGGGTGTATTCTTACAGGTTTTATGACTATATATGGGCTGCCCTGGGGAAGACTGTCGTTTAAAAAATTAACATATGAAGTGGCTTCATCCAATGTTAATATTGGAATGAAAGAAAGAACTTTTAATGATAATTTTGAAGGCATTATGTTTTATATGAATAAGATTGACTTAAAAAATAAGGCTATAATAGATGTTTTTATTGAAGATCAAAGAACAAAAAATATTATCAGCACAGTTGTAGCACCCAGAGGAGAAATGTTTTGCGAACCCGACAAACTCCTTTTTCACGTGCGGCTGCATAATGGAACAATTAATCAGGTTGATATTGAGCGCAGGACAATTCATTCGATAAATTTTGATACTTATGACATAAATCTTGATTTGAAAAAATCCGTCACAGCAAAAAAAAAGCGGAAAGATGAAAAAGAAATGAGTATAGCTGAGTTGCAAAAATATTTAAAAGATACCGTTAATAAAGATGCAAAATACCATGCTGCACTTATAGAATTTCACAGAAAATTCTCAATTCCTTTTGCCTGTTTTGCTTTTGGTCTTCTTGGCGTTCCTTTGGGAGTACAGTCAAAATCATCAAAGCGGGCATTTGGCTTAGGGCTTGGCCTGGTTTTTTTTCTGCTTTACTATTTGATGCTGTCGGCAGGATGGGTTTTCGGCGAGGCCGGTGTTTATCCGCCGATAGTAGGGATGTGGCTGCCAAATATTGTAATCGGAGGAATAGGATTTTATCTATTTGTAAAAACGGCTAATGATCGTCCTGTAAAGATCAATTCATTCCTTAATTTGTTTAATTGGCAACGCCTTCATCAGTGAACCCCGAACCCGTAATCCATAAT
>JAJSZO010000010.1:2422-13711 GCA_030262795.1 Deltaproteobacteria bacterium
CTAATTCTATGTCTATTATCCATAAATACCTGACCGGAGAAATTTTTAACTACCTGTTTTTTATACTGGCTGTAGTCATAAGTATATATGTAGCAGTTGATTTTTTTGAAAAGATTGACAACTTTATGGAAGCCGGGCTTCCTCTCTCAAGGCTTCTTGTCTTTCTTGTTTTTAAAATTCCCTTCATAATCGCCCAGATAATGCCTGTTTGTATTCTGCTGGCAGTTATAGTTGTTTTTGGACTGATGAATAAAAATAATGAGCTGATTGCTCTCAAAAGCAGTGGTGTATCTATCCATTACCTTTTAAAGCCGGTTCTTGTAATTGGCCTTATATTGACTGTATTACTTTTTTTCATTTCAGAGGTAATGTCGCCGATAACTATGGGAAAGGCAAATGAAATATGGCTTAAAGAGGTAAAAAAAGAATCTGCTGTTATCTCTAAGGAAAAGGATATCTGGATCAAGGGTAACCGTTTAATAACACACATAACTTATTACAACCCTGCAGAAAAAGCTGTTTTTGGAATAAGCATTAATGCTTTTGATGAAGACTTCAGGCTTGTAAGAAAGATTGATGCAAAAAAAGGCTTATTCAAAGACGGGCAATGGTTTTTATATGAAATTATTGAGCAAAATTTAAACAGGGAAAACGATCAATACAGGATAAAATTACATGAAGAAAAAGTTGAAAAGCTATATTTTCTTCCTGAGGATTTAAAGAGAATAATTAAAAAGTCTGAAGAAATGAGTTTTAATGAACTTTTTAATTATATCAAGAAGGTTGAGGCCGAAGGATACGAGGCCACAATTTACAGGGTAGATCTTTATGCCAAGATTGCCTTTCCCTTTGTCTGTTTAATCATGTGTTCGATAGGAGCGGGCATAGCTTTTAAGAGAAAAGTCAGGGAAGGGCTGCCAGTTAACATTGCATGCGGGATAGGCATTGCATTTCTTTATTGGATTTTTTACAGCTTCTGCGTATCGCTTGGTTATGGAGAAATGCTTCCACCTCTAATTGCTGCCTGGTCTGCAAACCTGATTTTCGCATGTTTCGGGATAATTATTTTACTTAATGCTGATTAATCGGTTTACGGTTCACGGTTTGAAATATAAAAACCGTGAACTGTGAACCGTGAACCGTAAACCGTTCCTTTTGGATTTATGAATGATTACTCTTTATAATATTATACTTACAATAGGGGTCACCGTTGGTATTCCCTTGATAATTCCGATTGTTCTTTTGTCTGAGAAAAGGCGAAAAACATTTCTACAAAGATTGGGGGTAAAAACACTCCCCGAAAATATATTATCCAAAAACAACAAAAAGCCAATCTGGATACATGCGCTATCTGTTGGAGAAGTTTTTTCTTCTGTTCCTCTTGTCATGAAATTGAAGGAACGTTTCAGTGATAAAAGAATCGTTTTCTCAGCTTCAACCAAAACAGGCTTTGAGATAGCAAATAAGCTTTTTAAAAAAAATGTTGATTCAATATTTTTCTTTCCTTTTGATCTACTGTTTTCCGTAAAATACATTGCAGAAAAGATAAACCCCGAATTGATTATCATCGTTGAGTCAGATATCTGGCCAAATTTTCTATTTGAGATGAAAAAACGCAATGTGCCGGTTATCCTGATCAATGCCAGGCTATCTAAAAAGTCATTTAAGGGATATAAACGTCTTTTATTTATTTCTAATAAACTATTTTTGTTTTTTGCAAAAATCTGCACCCAGTCCCTTGAAGATGCCAGACGCTTCATGCTTCTTGGTATTCCTTCAAACATGATATCAACAACAGGAAATATTAAATTCGACCAGCCATATCATCTGGTTTCAGAAGAGGAAATTGAACTATTAAAACAATCTATGAATATTCATCAGCCGGTTAAAAAAATTTTACTGGCAGGAAGTACTCACGAAGGCGAAGAATCAATACTTATTGATGCTTTTTCAATGATCAGAAAAAATTTTGCCGATACTGTTCTTATTCTTGTTCCGAGGAATCCTGAACGTGCAAGGTCTGTACTCAAATTATGCAAATCTTCCGGATTTTCATCAATTCTTATGAAAGACTTCAAAAACATAGATAAAAATGAAAAATTTGATGTAATTATTGTTGATGTTATAGGAATTTTAAAAAGGCTTTATGCTATAGCAGATGTGGCTTTTATCGGCGGAAGCCTTGTAGATCTGGGCGGCCACAATCCGCTTGAACCTTCTGCATTTTCAAAACCTGTTATATTTGGACAATATATGAGTGCTTTTGCAAATATATCTCAAATGCTTGTAGATTCAGGTGGAGCTGTCCAGGTAAAAAATACAAACAGCCTTTATGAAACAATAGTGGAAATTCTTTTGGATAGCGATAAAGCCCGGAATATGGGAGAAAAAGCATTTAATGTTTTTAATTCCAATAAGGGCGCTGTTGAAAAAACTCTAAAAGTCATAGAAAGCCAATTGAAAGATTGCGAAAAACAGCAATTATGAACAATATTTTAAAAAAAATCGAATGTATTATGACCGGTAAAAAAAAAGCCGGTCTTATTTCTTTCGAGTCCCTTTTATTTATGCTTTCCCTTATTTATGGCGGCGCTGTTAAAATAAGAGAAACTTTTTATAATAAAGGTGTATTAAGGTCAAAAAAACTTCCATGTTTGGTAATATCAATTGGAAATATTACAGTCGGCGGCACGGGGAAAACTCCAATGACCATATATGTCGCAGAGCTGGTAAAATGCATGGGATATAAAGTAGTAGTGATCAGCAGAGGATATAAAGGGCTTGCGGAAAAAACCGGAGGAATTGTAAGCGATGGGAAAACAATATTCATGAAACCTGACGAATCAGGTGATGAACCGTTTATGGTTGCTGTTAGGTTGAAAAACATACCTGTTGTTGTAGGCAAAAACCGGTTTAATGCAGGCATGATGGCTTTCAACAGTTTTCATCCGGACGTTATTGTACTTGACGATGCTTATCAGCATTTAAAATTAAAAAGAGACATAGACTTGGTACTATTAGATAAAGAGTATCCATTTGGCAACAATAACCAGTTGCCGAGAGGCACTCTCAGAGAACCGATTTCCTCACTTATGAGGAGCGATGCAATTATTTTAACAAGATCAGATAATACCTCAAACATGGAAGAAGAATCATCTTTTTTACAATTTAAAAAATATACTTGTGGAAAACCTGTTTTTAAAGCAATACATACGCCGAAAATCTACAAAATAATAAAAGGCAAAGATATTATATCGGACAAAACATCTACCCACAGTTTTGATTTACTGCAAGGACAAAAAGTTTTTGCCTTTTCGGGCATAGCCCAAAATAGTGACTTCAGGCATGTTGTTGAAGGGCTGAATTGCGAATTAAAAGGTTTTACAGAGTTTCCCGACCATCACTCGTATTCCAACAATGATCTTTATAACCTTTTGCAATTATCAGGCAAATTAAAAGTTGATTTTGTGCTTACAACTGAAAAGGATTATGTTAAAATTGCCGACAGGGTGACATGGCCGGTTGATCTTGTAGTTATTGATGTTAATATATCCTTTGGGAATTATGATGCTGCTTTTGATAATTTTATAAAAAATAAACTTGATGAACTCGTAAAAAATAAAAAATGACTAACCTCTCTTCTGATAAGATAAAACAGATATTAATTCGCTCCACCAACTGGGTTGGAGATGCCATAATTACTACACCGACGATCAGAGCTGTGCGCAAAAATTTCTCTGAAGCAAAGATAAGCCTTCTTGCAAAACCCTGGGTTGCCCCAATTTTTTACAACAATCCCTATATTGATAATATCCTGATTTACGATGCTGCCGGAAAACATAAAGGTCTGTCCGGCATACTCAGGTTGAGCAAGGAACTGCGAAAAGAAAAGTTTGATCTTGCCATCCTTTTCCAGAATGCTTTTGAAGCCGTTCTGATAGCTGTTCTTGCAGAAATCCCAAACAGACTCGGCTATAACGCTGATGCAAGGAGTCTATTACTTACACATTGTATCCGCCTAACGCCGGCCCTGAAAAGGGTTCATCAAATTGATTACTACCTTGGAATTCTTGAAGGCGCTTCACTCAAATCAGATGGCAGACACCCGACCCTTGTCGTAACAGATAAAGAGCGCAAACATGCTAAAGCAATACTATCAAAACACGGTATTACAGGAAAACACAGACTTATCGGAATAAATCCCGGTGCTGTTTTTGGATCTGCAAAGCGGTGGTTTCCTGAACGGTATGCTGCACTGAGTGTTAAGCTGCAAGAATACAGCGGAGCAGAAATTGCTATATTCGGAGGGCCGGGCGAAAAAGCACTCGGGCAGTATGTTTCTGAATTAACGGGAAGCCGTTGCGTCAACTTTTGCGGCAAAACCAGCCTTCGTGAGGCTGTAGCATTAATTGAGAGGTGTCAACTTTTTATTACAAACGATTCAGGTTTGATGCATGTTGCTGCAGCTCTTGATACTCCACTGATTGCGATATTCGGTTCTACCGATCATATAACAACCAGTCCCGGTGGTTCAAGAAGCCAAATTATAAGAACACCAGTGCCTTGCAGCCCTTGTCTGAAACCGGACTGCCCCATAGACCACAGGTGTATGAAAAATATTACCGTTGAAATGGTATATGATGTTGCTGTAAAAAGCATAATTTTATAATTTCCTATACAATGAAAAACTGAAATAATTTACATATGAAAATACTTATCGTTAAATTAAGCGCTATCGGAGATGTGATACATACGCTGCCCTCGCTTAATGCTATCAGAAAACACTATCCTGATGCACATATAACGTGGCTAATTGAGGAAGCTGCTTCCAGTCTTATTATAGAACATGAAGCTCTGGATCGTGTTATTATTTCAAAAAGAAAACAATGGGTAAAAGGGATTTTCGGGCCATTCTGCATAGATAATATTAAGGAAACGTATCAATTTATAAAAGAGCTGAGGGACACAGAATACGATTTAATAATTGATTTTCAAGGGCTGTTAAAAAGCGCTGCCCTGATAGCATTGGCCAGAGGAAAGAGAAAAACAGGATTTGATAAAGGCATGGAGCATATGGAACATAGCTACATTTTCTTAAACGAGCGAATTCCTCCTGTTAATATGGATAACCACGCTCTTTTAAGAAGCCTGATGCTTATTAATGCCTTGGGAATCGAATCAAAAGAAATTGAATACAAGCTTCCTGTTTCCTGTCACACCCGTAAGATAACTAATGAGCTTTTAGAACGTCATGGGATTAAAGAAGCCGGGATAATTGTTGCGATAAACCCGGTTGCAAAATGGATAACAAAACTCTGGGATAATCGGAAGTTTGCTTTGCTGGCCGACAGGTTGATTGAAAAATACAATGCCAGCGTAATTTTTACAGGAAGTCAATCAGATAGAAGCACAATTGATAACATACTGTCCTGCATGAGTTATGGTGCTGTCAATCTTGCAGGTGAAACAACGCTGAAAACTCTTGCAGCACTTTATGAAAAAACAAAATTTCTTATATCTACAGATACCGGTCCAATGCATATGGCAGCAGCAGTTGGCACCCCTGTAATAGCTCTTTTCGGGCCGACAGCTCCATGGAGAACCGGACCTTTTGGAGCAAAACATAAAATTATGAGATCAGGCATAGATTGCAGTCCCTGCTTTAAGCGACAGTGCAGTACAATAAACTGCATGAAGCAAATTTCTGTAGAGCAGGTTCTGGACGCAGTAATTTCCCCAACTATCCATCACAGCTTCAGGCCGCCTTTGCCAAATCTCAAATCCAGTCTCAAATCTCAAAAATATCAAACCAAAAATATCAAAATAGATAAGGAGTTTTTGTTGACTTTTAAGCAGAATCAATTATTGTCTTTCAATAATATAAAAATAATGAGAGACATAATGTATGGCCAATCCATTTATAATGCGCGTAATTCCATCTGATCATCCATTTGCCAACAGGATTCAAGAATTAAAAGAACTTTCTTCTCATGCACGCAATAAGGCAAATGTTGTTGTATTTGCTCCCCGCAGATATGGAAAAACATCCCTTGTAAAAAAGATTCAGGCAAACCTCAAACAAGATGGCTTTATTACCATTTATACTGATTTTTTTATGGTGGCTTCTGTTGATGATGTTGCTGAACGGATTGCCAGGAGTGTGTATTCCATCCTGCACAAACGTGAATCCTTCCTCCAAAAAGGGGCGAGATATCTCAAAACATTTAAAACGTTCAGGCCGGTTTTCAAGCCGTCTCCTGACGATGGATTTACTTTTACAGTTGAACCTGTATCGCCTGACCTGTCTGGCATATATCTTCTTGACAAGGTGTTGGAAGAGCTTGGTGAATTCATACATAAAGAATCAAGCGGAATACATATTGTCTTTGATGAATTCCAGGAAATTACAGATTTAAAAGAACGCCGGATAGAAGGAATAATAAGAAAGCATATTCAGACACATCAGACCTCATACTTTTTTGTTGGAAGCCGCAGACGAATTCTGCTTGATATGTTTAATCAGAGGAATAGACCTTTCTATCAAAGCGCGATTATATATCCGCTTGAGCCATTACCGCATGAAGAGTTAAAATCTTTTTTGGTTGAACAGTTTAAGTCGGGGGGGAAAAACTGTTCAAGAAAAAACGCTGAAATAATTTCAAGCAAAGTTGCCCAATATCCGTATTATGTTCAGAGCCTGGCATATAATGTATATGAAGCGGCTAAACGAACAGTAACAAGCAATGATATTGAAATTGGATTTGAAAAGCTTATCTCATCAGAAAGATACGGATATGAAGGCATTGTGCAGGGACTAACTCGCCCGCAAATATTATTATTAAAAGCATTAGCTGTTAACCCGACTGCAAAAATTCTTTCAACTGAGTATATGAAGCAATATAAACTATCCATTGGCGGGATTCAATATGCTCAAAAAAAACTTGAACGAATGGATTTAATTGAAAAGAAAAATCAGATCTGGCAAGTTGTAGATCCGGTGTTCAGATTTTGGTTAGGAACGTGGACGAAATAACTTTCACAAGCAGGCGCACAGATTTGGGGTAACAGTTTACGGTTAATCAAAACATAAAACTGTAAACCGACAACCGTAAACTGTTACAAATATATGTCTGAAAAAAATAAAATGCAGCATCAATCGAAAATGTCAAAACCCAATGGTCTTTCAGGATCAATAAAAACTTTTATCGTTAATGTACCCAAAAACTATATTGCCAAAGCGGGAAATATATTAGGAGGGCTTGTATACCTGCTTGATGCGCGTCACAGGCGCATCGTAAGACGCAATTTGAAATTTACTCACCCACAATGGTCGGAAAATCATATTAGAAAACTCAATTTTCGTATTTTTCAGAACATGGGAATGACTATCCTTGAAATCTGTCAGATGGCATTTTTCTCAAAGAAAGACATACTTCGCAAGGTCAGAATCAAGGAGGAAAAAAATCTGTTAAATACCATAAAAAGCCCTCAAGGCGTTATTATGATCTCTGCCCATATAGGAAACTGGGAGATGTGTAGTCTTTTTTTGTCATGTTATATGCAAAAGTCAGTGGTAGTTGTAGCGCAAAATCAGCCTGTTTTTATTGAATGGATAATTCATAAGCTCAGAACAAGTACAGGGAATACCATTATCAGCAAAAAAGGAGCTATGATCAAACTGGTCCGTACCTTGCGCAAAGGCAAAATGATAGGCTTATTAATAGATCAGGGGACTTCTCGTAGAGAAGGAGTTGATGTTACTTTTTTTGGCCGCAATACCTATGCCACACATGCTGCCTCTTTGCTGGCCGCAAGATACAATTGTCCGGTTCTGCCTGTTTACTGCATAAGAGAACCTGACGCAAAGTTGACAGTTGTTGTGGAACCCGCACTGAAATTACATAAAACTGCTGACGTGCGTGCCGACTTGCAAACGAATACACAGATTATGACAAACTCTGTTGAAAAAATAGTTAGCTTATATCCGGAACAATGGTTCTGGTTTCACAAACGATGGAAAAGGCACTATCCGGAACTGTATCCTGAAGATCTGGCCAGACGGCAGCGCCGAAGAGATAAAAGAAAAGCACGTGATAAAAAAACAATAAGGAACGGGGTTTAAATAACTTTCCCGTTATTGTGCTCAGATTTAGATCGAACTTTTTACAAAGCCGTCATGTTTGAGAAGATAATAAATGAAAGACTATATAAAACACTGCATTGATCTGATTGATCAGTTTAATTATATCCGGCAGATTGCGGCGATATTAAGCCTGATAACGCTGTTCATCGCTGTCAACACCCAGAATCCCATAAATAATGACGGAATTCTATATTTGCAAACTGCTGATGCTTTTGCAAACAATGGGTGGCAAGAGGCAATGGAATATTATAACTGGCCATTTTATTCAATATTGATTGCTTGGTTGTCCCAAATAGCCCATTTCTCTTTCGAGAACTCAGCCTATGTATTGAATGCAGTATTTCTTGTTATAATCGTAATTAGCTTCATCTCTCTTGTTGAGGAATTAGGCGGTTCACGCGTTGTCCAATTTATAGGTGCCCTTATTATTCTCAGCCATCCGCAATTAAATCATTATCAACACTACATTGTTAGAGGGTTTGGTTACTGGGCTTTTTCTTTATCAGCTCTCTTATATTTTATCCGTTTTTATAAATACTTAAAATGGAGATATGCCTTGGGCTGGGGAATATTTATAAGCATTGCAATATTGTTCAGACCTGAAGGCTTGGTGATATGCTGTTTCGGTCCTCTGGTTCTCCTGTTCCGAAAAGAAACAGCCCTCTGGAATAAATTTGGAAATACTTTTAAAACATATAGTTTCAATATCATTGCTATATCCATAATAATTGTTTGGTGGCTCAATATACCGAATAGAGATATCGCCCAGCTTGGACGGTTAAGCGAATTCTGGGATCAACTGCAAGACGGCCTGATGCTGTTAAGTACCAATATCAATGAAAAAGCAGCAATTATCAGCCATACTGTTCTTCACGACCTTGAAAAGAAGCGGGGTTTAACAATGGTCATATGCGGGCTGTCTGGAATATATGCATATAAATTGACGGCGACTCTCTGGCCGGTACACATGTTGCTTTTTGGTCACGCTTTTTGGAAAAAACTTATGCCCGTGGAAAGCGGTTTAAAAAGAGTGATACTATATTTTACGATATTAAATTTAGTCATACCTGCCATATTCTTAGGACAAAATTTTTTCATATCATACCGTTTTTTAATGCCGGCAAGCCTGCTTTTGCTACTCTGGACTCCATTCAGCCTGCATTATATCCTGCAGAAATGGTCAGACAAAAATACAATTTTTAAAAATAACTTTTTATTCCCAATACTTTCACTTGCTTTCTTAATTATGGTTATCTATGCCTTTGTACCTCCCAATCAATCAAAGGCATATATTGTCTCGGCCGGCACATGGCTTAAGTACAATATGCCGCAACAGTCAAAACTCTATACAAATAATTTTCAACTTTCATATTATGCCGGAAAAAAATTTATGCATTGGGATGCTTCTGATAACCTCACAATACCGCAGTGGTCATCTGATGACCTTGTTGCTTTAAAAACAAGCAAGAAGCATTATGAAAATATAACCAATACTCTTTTAACGCTAAAACTTAAACCCGGCAAAATATTTGCAAATAAAGAAGGGAAGATGATTGCTGTTTTCGAGTTCATAAAAGATTAAATCCCGAAAAAAGTGGGCATTTCTAAATAAGTATCAAACATGATAACAACAGTCGACAGCCAATATCTTCGTTCATCAGGGCGTAATGTTGAACTTCCTTTTCATCTTTTTCTGAAAACAAATGGTTTTACTTCTAACCTGGTTTGTACTCAAATGCTGCGCATAATTCCAGGAAAGCGGCTGGTGTGTGCTGGTGAATGGGATGAAAAACCGGTTGTTGTAAAAATATTTTTAAGTCATAGAAATGCTAGACGGCACTGTAACCGTGAGATAAAGGGAATAAATGCCTTAAAAAATGTCGGAATAAAAACGTCTGCTTTTTTGCTTCAGGGCGATCTACGACGAGATAGTACTCCCGTGCTGGTCTTTCAAAGAGTTATGCCTGCCTTGAATATCTACGAAGTTTTTGATCAGACAAAAACTGAAGAAAAGCGCCGTGAATTACTTAAACGCATAGCAGTTGTAATAGCTGAACAACATGAAGCGGGTCTCAAACAAACTGATCTTCATTTGGGCAATTTTCTTCTCTCCGACAATGACATTTATACAATTGACGGTGATACGGTAGATACAAGACAAATAGGAACACCATTGCCTAAAGCAAAGAGCATGAAGAACATAGGGTTATATTTTGCTCAGTTTGATCCGAACTTTGACCATTTGTTTTCTGCTGCCTTTCAGGCATATGCAGCAAAAAGATCATGGCACGCAGATAAAAATCTGTTTAATGACTTGTTAAAAGAAATAAAATTTCAGAGAAAAAACAGGAAGGAAAAATATCTGCATAAAATTTTCCGCGAATGTACTGCCTTTGTGTGCCATAAATCATGGAACAGCCATATGGTCTGTGACCGTAACTTTTATCACGGAGAAATGAAAAAATTAATTGCAGATCCGGATTCTGTAATTGATTTAAGCAAATTGCTTAAGAACGGTAACAGCTCTACAGTCGCGCTGGTTGAAGTAAATAATAAAGTTCTGGTAATCAAAAGATACAATATCAAAAATTTTATGCATGCCTTAAAGAGATGTCCTCGTAATACCCGTGCATGGTCTTCATGGCGCAATACTCACAGATTGGAGAGTCTGGGGATTCCTACTCCCAAACCAATAGCCTTTTTTGAAAAACGATGGGGGCCTTTTCGGTCAACTTCATATTACATATCAGAATATATAGATGGAACAGATCTATACGATTTGATTATTTCTGATAAGTCAAAAGAAATTAGCATAGAAATTCTTAGCAAAAGATTTGGAGAAATTCTTAAATCGCTCGCCGATGCATGTATGAGTCATGGCGATTTCAAAGCTACAAACTTTATTGTAGCTGGTAGCAGGCTGTTTATTATTGATATAGAAGGTATGCGTGAACACATCTTTAAATGGAGCTTAAGACGGGCGCTAAAACGTGATTGCAAGCGTTTTATGAGAAACTGGAACGATATGCCGGAAGTAGCAAGGATATTCCATAACCAAATCAAAAAGATAAAATTATAAAAGTGTTTCAGGTAGAGACCTTTTTTTAAAAAAGAAAAATCTCACGCAAAGGCGCAAAGGCGCAAAG
>JAJSZO010000010.1:13811-23372 GCA_030262795.1 Deltaproteobacteria bacterium
CAAAGTTTTTTTCATTTCCTTTCTTTGCGCCTTTGCGTGAGGTTCTTGAAAAGTGTAAACAGGCAAATGAAGGATGCCGATTTTTTTACCAAAAAATCCAATTATGAATAAAAAAGCAAAATTTGCATTTTGTTTATTTAAATATTTTCCCTTTGGTGGGTTACAGCAAGATTTTCTGCGAATAGCCAAAGTATGTTTGGCGCGTGGTCATCAAGTAGATGTGTATACCTGTTCATGGGAAGAAGAGATGCCTGATGGTTTGCATGTTTCGATAATTCCGGTTTGGCGTTTAACCAATCACCGGCGTTATGAATCATTTGCTAAAAAGTTTAGCAAATATTTGGCTGCAAAATATTATGATGTTGTCGTCGGATTCAACAAAATGCCTGGTTTGGATGTATATTATGCGGCTGACACTTGTTATGCCGCCAAGGCACATACAAAAAGTTTTTGGTATCGTTTGACCGGACGCTGCCGTAGTTATTTACGATTGGAGCGAGCCGTTTTTGATAAGCAATCAAAAACAGAAATTTTATTGATCTCCGAACAGGAAAAAGCATTTTTCAAGGATTATTATGGTACTGCCGAACAACGTTTTCATCTACTCCCCCCAGGAATTGTCAGAGATCGCATAGCGCCTCCCAACGCTGAAGAAATTCGTACAAAATTGCGCAATGAATTAGGTATCGGTTCTAATCAAAACATCGTCTTAATGGTTGGATCCGGCTTTAAGACCAAGGGAGTTGATCGCGCAATCCGGGCAGTATCCTCCCTATCTCTCAGATTGCGAGAAAAAACGATTTTGTTAATCGTGGGTAAGGATAACACTAAACCTTTTTGGCGGATAGCTAAACGATTAGGTGTTTCAAAGCAAGTGTGTTTTGTAGGCGGTCGAAAGGATGTGCCCAGATTTTTAGTGTCGGCCGATCTTTTACTACATCCTGCCTACCGAGAAACTGCCGGTATGGTTTTAATTGAAGCGATGGCAGCAGAATTACCGGTGCTTGCAACTGATGTTTGCGGCTACAGTTATCATATTGAACTTGCCGGTGCAGGGGAAATAATATCTTCACCTTTTAAACAGGAAACACTCAATCAATTATTAGTCTCAATGTTAATTTCTGATAAAAAAAACCAATGGCAAAATAATGGTAAAAATTATATTGCCAACACTGATGTCTTTAGCCTACCGGAAAAGGCCGCTGACATTATTGAACGGGTGGCAGCATGCTAGTTTTACCTAAAACCTGGATAGAACGCTGGCAGGCCAGAAATAGTTTCGATCAATTGTTCAGTATTGACGGCGAGATATATCGTGAACAAGATGGTCGTAAAACACTGCGTTTTAAACTTAATGGCAAAAAATATTTTGCCAAACTGCATTATGGTATTGGATGGAAAAAAATAATAAAAAATTTTCTGCAATTTCGTCTGTCGGTAATTAGTGCACAAAACGAATGGCGAGCTATCCAACGTCTTGAGCAATTAGGAATTAAAACCATGCGGTTGGTGGGATATGGCAAAAAAGGTTGGAATCCTGCTCATCTAAGATCCTTTGTTATCACTGAAGAATTGGCAGACACCATAAGCCTTGAAGATTTTTGCCGTGATTGGCCGACATCACCTCCAAGCTATTCACTAAAACGGGCATTGATCACGGAAGTGGCTAAAATTGCCCGAACGATTCATGAACACGGAATTAACCATAGAGATTTTTATATCTGCCATTTTTTGCTTGATATCTCGACGGGACGAAAGCGGATTGATCCCGGTCAGTTAAAAATATATCTGATCGACTTACATCGCATGCAGATACGTCGTAGCATACCACGGCGTTGGCGAGTCAAGGATATCGGTTCGTTGTACTTTTCGAGCATGGATATCGGCTTAACTAAGCGTGATTTATTTCGATTTATTCGTATGTACAGCAAGAAACCATTACGAGTGTTCATATCAGAAGACAGGGCATTTTGGCGGCAAGTAAAAAAACGAGGTATCGCTACTTATCGAAAGGATTTTCAAAAAGACCCGATTATCATTTTATGATTATTATATCAGTCAGTTATGAAACCATTAAAGTTGTATTGGTCCACAAGCCTAAAAAATAACAAAAAAAACTTTGGGGATTGGATGTCGCCTATACTGTGCGAGCGCCTGTCGGGGCGACGTGTTGTGCATGCCAAACCGAATAAATGCGATTTGACTGCCGTGGGTAGTATTTTACAACGGGTTAACCATGGACGATTCCGCCGCAAAATACATATTTGGGGAAGCGGCTTTATTGAAGATTGCGGAAAAATAAATAGTTTTCATTATTATCACGCTATAAGAGGTTATAAATCGGTCGGCATGCTAAAATGCCGACCGCCTATACGAACTTATGGCGATCCAGGATTATTGTGTGATATGCTTTTACCTGATCACATCATTATATCAAAACTGTATGCAGTAGGTGTTGTTCCCCATTATAAGGATCGACAAAATCCAATTTTGCAAAGATTTGCGGAAAAAAATGCAAATTTAAAAATTATTGACGTATTATCAGAAACAGAAGACTTCATACGCCAAGTTGCAAGTTGTGAATTTATTTTATCTTCCAGTCTACATGGCTTAATTAGTGCCGATGCCTTTGGAATTCCTAATGTATGGATACAATTGTCGGACAAAATACGTGGAAAAAATTTCAAATTTTACGATTATTACAGTGCATTTGCTATTGACTCACCTGAACCTTTATTTTTAAATGCAGATACATCTCTTAACAATATATTGCAACTTGCAAATACTTACTCGCGCCCCAATGTAATGAAAATTAAACAACAATTGCTCAACTCATTTCCATTTCCAAAACCCAGAGAAATTTAGTCCGAATATTTATAGTTTAAACCAGGGAGAAAAACCATTTCGCAAAGATCAGCAATGAAAGCTGCCTTTTGGTTTTATAACTTAATCTGGAAAATAGTTATACCGGTACTTAGATTAAACAAACGTCTTGCCGGAGGATATGATCAGAGGATACTTAAAAAAAAGTTACCAAAAGCGGATCTGTGGATTCAGGCTGCTTCAGTTGGTGAATCATATCTGGCATGTGAAATCCTGAAAAATTTAAGGCCGTCATATCCAATCAAGGTTATAGTAACGACCAATACTCATCAGGGATTAGAAATCCTTGAACGATCAATTATAGATATTATCAAGGATCACAGAGAACTAAGCGTATCTGTGGCGTACTTCCCTTTTGATAAGCCGTCTATTATGAAAAAAGCTGTGAGGCAGGTCTGCCCCAAAATTATGGTGCTTCTGGAATCTGAAATCTGGCCGGGCCTTCTATCTGCGTTAAAACAACATGGTTGTATAACAGTTATTATGAATGGCAGAATAACTCAGAAAAGTTTGAGGAGGTACCTTGCATGGCCCTCAATATGGCGAACTATCAGGCCGGATAAAATTTTTGCTATATCTGAAAAGGATGCGAGTCGATTTGCCGAATTATTTGGCTTTAATAACGTAAAGGTTATACCAAATATAAAATTTGATCGCTTTAGCTATACTGAAAGTCTGTCCGATACGTCAGACACTCTCGAATTAATCATTGCGCCTGGTACCTGTTTAATAATATTAGGTTCTGTCAGACAAGAGGAGGAACCTGCGGTTGAAAAAATTATCCTTGATATACGGCGCCGGCAGCCCAATACTATTATTGGTCTGTTTCCAAGACATCTGCAAAGAATAACTTACTGGGAAAATGCCTTAGACAACTTGTCAATTCTCTTTATATTACGTTCAAATGCAAAGACTTATGTTCAGCCAGGCACAGTTATATTATGGAATATATTTGGCGAGCTGAATTTTGCATACCGGCATTCAAAAGCAGCTTTTGTTGGTGGCAGTCTATCGCCTCTGGGTGGACAAAACTTTCTGGAAGCTTTAACTAGTGGAGTCGTCCCTGTTATAGGTCCTTCTTGGGAAAACTTTTACTGGGTAGGCGATGAGATAATAAAACATGGTCTTGTTCGCATTGCTTCGGATTGGAGGGAAGTCGCTGATATCCTGATAGAAAATACAAAAAAGCCTTCTTCACATGAAGATGTGTTTAACAAAGCTTTCATATATCTAAAAAAGTGCCAGGGTGGTACAGCCCAAACATGTAATATTATATCAGAAATTCTAAATAAAAAAACATAATTTTATAATTTCTGATACAATAAAAAATATAAGGAACTTTCCTGTAGTGAATAACCTTCCAATATGTTATGGCATAATCCCGGCGCGTTATGGTTCCAGTCGTTTTCAGGGCAAACCACTGGCCAGGATACTTGGAAAACCCATGTTCCGGCATGTTTATGAACGCGCCAGAAAGTGTCCGGAACTATCCCAAGTCGTACTGGCCACAGATGATGAACGGATTGTTTCAAGCGCAAAATCATTAAACGTACCTGTTGTTATGACACGCAATGACCACATAAGCGGCACTGACCGCGTTCTGGAAGCAGCAGAAAAACTTTGTGTGCCTGAGAAAGCAGTTGTTGTTAACATACAGGGAGATGAACCCACACTTGAACCGGCTATGCTTAGCGAGCTGGTACAACCCTTTGAATCGCCGGAAATTAATGTTACCACTCTGGCAAGAAAAATTCATTCAAAGGAAGCTGAAAATCCTGATCTTGTCAAAGTCGTCTTTGATAGAGATCATAAAGCGTTATATTTTTCACGTTCGCTTGTGCCTGCAAGCCGAGATGACAAGGAATACGAGCTGTATGGTCACATTGGTTTGTATGCCTTCCGCATGAAGATTTTAAGACAATTTGTTCTTCTTGGTCCGAGCCGTCTTGAGGTCATTGAAAAGCTTGAACAGCTACGCCTGCTTGAAAACGGAATTTCAATACATGTTGTAATAACAAATCACAGATGTATAGGCGTAGACCGTCCGGAAGATATAAAGACTGTAAGCAAAATTCTTCAAGGGGAAAATGAATAAAAAAATCATCCTTGTATCTCGTTGTGCCTGGACGCTTTACAACTTTCGTTCCGGTTTAATGCGGGCATTGAAAAATGATGGTAACACAGTCATAGGAGGCGGTGCTGTTGGTGACGGGTTTGAGTCAGAAATAGAAGCTCTTGGTGTTAAGTTCACAGGGCTTTCAATTGACAAAAAGAGTATCAACCCGCAAGCAGATGTAAAGCTCCTTTTAGCTCTATATCAATGGTATAGAAAAGAGCGACCTGATATTGTACACCATTTCACCATTAAGCCGGTTATATATGGAAGTGTAGCTGCCCGTTTGGCCGGTGTTCCCAAAATAGTCAACACAATTACCGGCCTCGGGTATGTTTTTACGAATAAAAAAATGGTTTGGCTGCGCAGCATTGTCAAAATGCTTTATCGATTCTCCCTTAGATTTGCTGATTTTACTTTTTTCCAAAATCAGGATGATTTTGATTTTTTTCTTTCCCATGGATTGGTTGAAAAACACAAAGCCGGTCTGATAGCAGGATCAGGCGTTAATTGTGATCATTTTTTTCCTATCGACATTTTGAATCTAAAGGAAACAACGCCATTAACGTTTTTGATGGTGTCCCGCGTTTTAAAGGATAAGGGAGTGTATGAATTTGTTGAGGCTGCCGGGCGTGTCAAGAAGTTTTTTCCGGATTCTGAATTTCAGTTATTAGGCATGCGAGATATAAGAAATCCTAATGTTGTACCTGAAAGTGACCTGAAAATTTGGAACGATCAAAAATTGGTATCCTGGCTTGGAGAAGTCAAAGATGTTCGTCCCGTTATTGCTGACATTGATGTGGTCGTATTGCCATCTTATCGTGAAGGAATCCCACGGGCGTTACTGGAAGCAGCAGCAATGGGCAAACCAATTATTACAACCGATGCTACAGGGTGCCGGGAAGTTGTTGATGACGAGATAAATGGACTGTTAATACCGGTAAAAGATGCTATTGCATTGTCTCAAGCAATGTTGCGGATGATAAAAAACCCCGGAATGAGACGATCTATGGGTAAAGCAGGGCGGAAAAAAATGCTGTGTAAATTCGATGAGAAAATTGTAATTGATGAAACATTGAAAATTTATACCTGAATTTTGGTAAAAGATTCCTTTCTTTTGTTCAGAAACGACGAAAAAAAAATTCTATTTGGTTCAGAGAATCTTCAACGATTAGATAGAGATGGAGGAGATAGTAATGAGATTTCCTTACGGGCTATGCGATTTTAACAAAATTATTACAAAAGGCTATTTCTATTGCGACCGTACAGACCGAATAGCAATGCTTGAAAATACCGGAGATTATCTCCTCCTTTTGCGTCCCCGCAGATTCGGCAAGAGCCTTTTGCTTTCGATGCTGGAAAATTATTATGACATCGCTCGAAAGGACAGGTTTCAGGAACTCTTCGGTCATCTCCTGATCGGCAAAACTCCCACGTCTTCACACAATCAATACTTTATCCTTAAATGGGATTTTTCCTGTGTTGATCCTTCAGGAAGCGCAGCAGATATTAAAAAAGCATTTTATGATCATATCAATGCGCGTATTGATGCCTTTGCTATCAAGTATGAAGAATATCTGGTGTACAAAATCAACATAGACCATAACAACGCGGTTAGCTCCATCAATTCGCTACTGTCTGTTACAAGCAAATCCGGCCATTTTGTTTACCTGTTAATAGACGAATATGACAACTTTGCTAACGAAGTAATGATGGGCGTGAGGAGAGAAAAGAAAGATATTTACGAAGCCCTTGTCTTCGGGGAAGGGGCGCTGAAAACACTTTTTAAGGCGGTCAAGTCAGTCACAGACGGCTCCGGCATTGACAAAAGTTTTATTACAGGTGTGTCGCCCGTTGTAATGAGCGATATCACCAGCGGTTATAATATGGCAGAAAATATATATCTTAATCCTGCATTTAACGATCTTTGCGGATTTCATGAAGATGAGATAAGAAAAGCCTTGAATGCCGCTTCAGCAGAATGCGGTCTGAAAAAAAAGGATGCAGCGGACGCCCTTGATCTCATGCGTGTCTATTATGACGGATATAAGTTTGCTCAAGATGCAAAAGAGTCTGTTTATAATCCAACTCTGGCAATCTATTTTATAAAAGCATTTCTCAGGACATGTAACTATCCGAGAAAGATGCTTGATTCCAATCTTGCCGCTGATGATGCAAAGCTTCGGTACATAGCTCAAGTACCAGGAGGCGAACAAATTCTCCTTGACCTGATGAAAAAGGATTATTCTCTGATTATATCCGACTTGAGCGACCGTTTTGGAATAGAGCAGATGTTGACGGATAAAAGCAAAGATTTTGTTTTTATGACCTCTTTTCTTTACTATTTCGGAGTGTTGACAATAGATAGCGAAACAAACGCAGGAAAGTTGATCTTGCGTGTTCCGAATATGGTAACAAAGGGACTCTATGTAGAGCGGATTCAGCAGATGCTTCTTCCTGAACCCGTTGACAGGGATGATGGAGTTCTTGCTGCTGAACAGTTTTATACCAAAGGAGATATCAAACCGCTCTGCGAGTTTGTCGAGCAGAGATTTTTTAAAGTATTCCACAATCGAGATTATAGATGGGCAAACGAACTTACAGTAAAAACGGCCTTTTTAACACTTCTTTATAATGACATACTCTATATCATGGATTCTGAAAAAGATGCGGGCCGCGGGTATGCCGACCTGACCATGATCATCCGTCCCGACATGAGACGTTTTAAGATACTTGATATTCTTATCGAATTCAAGTACGTAAGCCTTAAAAAAGCCGGTTTGACCGGAGAAAAGGCAAGGGAATTATCCACAGAAAACCTCCGTGCTATTCCCGCAATGCAGGCAAAGATGGAGGAAGCAAAAAAACAGGCCGAAAAATACGGGAACGCGTTGGAACAAAGATATGATAATCTGAGGCTTAAGAGATATGCAGTAGTGTCGCTCGGGTTTGAAAGGTTGTGGTGGCAGGAAGGAACAAATTAAAAGATGAACATCCAACATCGAACGTCGAATAATGATATCGCTTCGCTATTTAAATTATTTGAGTGTAACCAAAATGAAACATACCGTTAAAATTAATATTAAGCAATAAGATAAGATAGCTATAGACCTTCGATACTGTGTGTGCCATATTAATTTTCTAATAAATTAATCAATATTGGAGGATTAAAATGGTACATGTTGTCAAAGACACCGTAGCTGATCAAAGCAAATACTCATCTGATATTGAACAATGTTTGGATAATTGCAAAGAAAAGTTCAATCAAATATTGTTTGGTGTTCTCAACGAAGGAAATCAGGATGCTCATAAAGTGGAAGCATCAATTTTCAAGCAATTGATGAAATTGGGGTTTATGTTAATGCAGTTGTACTTTTCTAGCAAAAATGAAGGTAATTATGGCAAAACGATAGAAACCGCGCAAGGAATTGCCAAAAAAGGCAGAACAAGTGTAAGATCATATTTTTCAATTTTTGGAAAGATGAAAGTGACTCGCTATCTTTACCATATAGGCGATGAAAGTGACTCGCTATCTTTACCATATAGGCGATGTAAGTTTTGCGCCTTTAGATATTGTATTAAATCTGCCGGTACGTTGTTACTCATATTTTCTGTCCGAATTCGCTAATTTGCTGAATATTAACGGAGCTTATGAAAATGCATCCGAACTTTTAAAGAAGTTTTTTGGTGTAAAACTTTCGATTTCAGCTTCGGAAACTATTTCCAGTGAAAGCTCAGATCGTTATGAGGATTATTATGATCTAAAAAACAGCCTTCCAAAGCTGGAAAGCGAAGAAGATTATGTTGTAGTTAGCTTTGATGGCAAAGGCGTACCTATGATCAAGAAAGAAGCAGCGAAAATCGTAGCAAGACAAGGTAATGGAGAAAAAAAACAGAAGAAGAAAGAAGCGTTGGTGGGAGTTAAATATGATGTTAATGCTAATCTCCGAACTGCTAAAGAGGTTGCTACCAACCTGGTATATCCGGATAAAAAAGAAGATAAAAATGAAACCGGTAAACCGACAAAAGCCCAAAACATCAGATATATAGCCAGCGTTGAGAAAACCAAGAAAAAAGTGATGGAAGAAATCCATGAAGAAGTAAAAGATAAAAACTTCAACGATAAGCCATTGGTTTGTGTAATGGATGGAGCGTTGTATTTACTCGACAGTCCTAAGTTTTCGTAACCCCTTGAAATTATTAATGGCGACAAAATCAAAGCAAAATTTCAGAAACCAATGATTTCAATGGGTTGTGTGATTATGGTTCAGAAACTTTGGAGAACTTAGGACTGTAGAGGTATTTATGGGCTTTGTTTAAAGATGTTTTTAAAGACATAGAAAACAAAGTTCTTATTTTAGACATTATTCATGTTCTGGAATATATTTGGATTATTGCCCATATAAAGCATAAAGAAGGAAGTGCTAAGAGCAAAAAATATGTATATAAAAGGCTATTGCTCATACTGCAAGGAAAGATCGCTTCATATATTATGGAGCTACAGAGAGAACTGTTGAGCAAAGAGTGGAAAAAAACTCAAAGTGATAAATTTTTAAAAGTAATAA
>JAJSZO010000011.1:0-2437 GCA_030262795.1 Deltaproteobacteria bacterium
GATTATAACGGATTTGTGGGAGGCGATGGATATGGGGAAGTTATTTCGTCCCCGTTACTAGCTTTTTGCTTGACTTGAAATATTGGGCAACTTATATATTGTAAAATATTTGTTGATGGATATGGGGTGGGGGCATTAATGAAGTATGCCGATATTTTTTAATAAAAAATTAAATTAAAGTTACAGAACAGGAAACAATTATGACTTGGGATTGGGAAAAACTTAAACAGCGACAGCAGCAGCAAACGGGTGGAGGAGGAACCGGGGTTCCTCCTCAGGTTGAAGAAATTCTTAAAAACTTCAAACGGTTCAAGTTCCCGGGCGGACCGGTTTTAATTATTATTTTGATAGCTCTGTTTTTTGGTTCATCTACATTTTTTACGGTTGGAGTTGATGAAGTCGGAGTTGTTCAGCGATTTGGTAAATATGTTCGTATTTCTCAGCCCGGTCTTAACTTTAAGTTGCCGGCAGGTCTTGAGAAAGTAACAAAGGTTAAGGTAAAACGTGTTTACAAAGAAGAGTTTGGCTTCCGGTCCCAAACTGGTGAAGCCAGAAAGCTTTTTGCATCCGGTGGTAGTGAAAACAAAAATATATCTCTTATGCTTACGGGCGATCTTAATGTTGGTGTAGCACCATGGATTGTTCAGTTCAGAGTAAAAGATCCGTATAATTATTTATTTAAAGTTCGAGATTCCCGCAAGTTGCTTATAGATATGTCCGAAGCCTCTATGCGGCTTGTAGTTGGAGACAGGAGCATTAATGAGGTTATAACAAAGCGTCAGGAAATAGCTACTGAAGCTCAAGAGCTTCTGCAGAAGGAGATGGACAAGTCGGAAACAGGTATACATATTGTAACCATAGAGATGAAAAAAACAAATGTTCCTGAAGCGGTACAGCCTTCATTTAATGAAGTAAATCAGGCTGTACAGGAAAAAGAAACAATGATTTATCAGGCAAAAGAGGATTATAATAAAGCGATTCCGGCTGCAAGAGGAGAGGCAGCGAGAACCATCAAGATGGCAGAAGGATATGCTCTTGATCGTATTAACCGCGCAAAGGGCGATTGTTCAAGATTTGTTGCCGTTTATAAGGAGTATGCCAAGGCAGAGGATATTACAAGAAGGCGGCTGTACCTTGAGGCCATAGCAGATGTTTTCCCAAAACTGGGCCATAAGTATATAATAGATGCCGAACAAAAAAGTTTACTGCCTTTACTTAATCTTAATAAAAATCTTAATAAAAAATAAAACGGTGTAGAAACAATGAAATCCAAAGGTATTATTTTAATAATTTCTGTGATTGCATGTCTGCTGCTTCTTTTTGCTTCAGCTTATATCGTAGATGAGACAGAACAGGTTGTTATTACTCAGTTTGGAAAAGTCGTAGGCGAACCTAAACAGGAGCCCGGTCTTTATTTTAAAATTCCTTTTATTCAGCAGGCAAACTACTTTCCCAAAAACCTGTTGCACTGGGATGGAGATCCGGGTCAGATACCGACTCTGGATAAAACATATATATGGGTTGACACATTTGCCAGGTGGAAAATTGTTGATCCGATTAAATATTTCCAGACAGTCAGCAATCTAATAAGCGCTCAGGGAAGGCTTGATGATATTATCGGTCCTGCTGTGAGAAATTTTATCAGTTCCTATAAACTTATAGAAACTGTTAGAACTACCAACAGAGAGCTTGATACTTTTGAAGTAGGGCTGGAAGATATTGTTGAGACTACAAGATCTAAAGCATATGCTATCAAAACCGGCAGGCAGAACATTACAAAAGGAATACTTAAGCAGGCTAAACCCAAACTTGAAAAGTTCGGCATTGAACTGGTTGATGTTAAGATAAAACGCATTAATTATGTCGAGCAAGTAAGAAAAAGCGTTTATTCTCGAATGATTGCAGAACGAAATCAGATAGCAGAAAAATTTCGCTCCGAAGGGGTGGGAGAATCTCGTAAAATTCTAGGTGAAAAAGAAAGAGATTTAAAGCTGATTACCTCAGAGGCATACAGGGTTGCCCAGGAAATAAAAGGGAAAGCCGATGCTGAGGTGACAAAATTATTTGCCGCAGCCTATGGTGTAGATCCGGAATTCTACTCATTTACCAAAACGCTTGAGTCATACAGCAAGGCACTTGATAAAGATAGCTCTATTGTTCTTTCAACAGACTCAGAGTTCTTTAAATATTTTAGTGGGTATAAGTGACAAGATAGAGAGAAAACTGATGAAAAATAAAAAAAAGCACCGACTTCTTAATAAAAGTTCGGTGCTTTTTCTAATTTATAGAAGAGATTACATATAGCATTATTTGCCTTTCCTTCTCTGATGGCGTGTGCGTGCCAAAAGCTTTCTGTGTTTATGTTTACTCATTTTTTTTCTTCGTTTTTTAATTACATTACCCAACAAATCACCTCCCAGCCTTTATCTAATTTTTT
>JAJSZO010000011.1:2537-6907 GCA_030262795.1 Deltaproteobacteria bacterium
TAAAGACTTTTTCAATTAGATAAAATGAAAGAACTCCGAACGTTTAACACGGATCAGATAAAAATTGTAAACGATTCTGTTGAGATAGCCGAAGAACTCGTTAGTAACCATTACAAGATGTCTGCCAGCCAGTGGCTTCACAGGAAGTATGATGTCAAAACTCTTGCTGCCCTTAATCCCGATGAAATAGTTCACGGCCATTATGCGCAAATCATTCGGTACAAGGGGCAGCGAAAAGATACTTCCCTTGGTTCTTCAACTTATGATTTTTATAAAATATGTATTCAGGATCATTCTATTCTTGCAACACTGGAGCAATTATACGAAATGAAACAATTTTCATTTATTTTATATATTATCGTTCACGAATTAATTCATATAGTAAGATTCAGCAAGTTCCTTCAAAGCTTTGATGCTTCATCTGAAGAAAGAATGGCAGAAGAGGCCCGTGTTCATGAAAAAACACACGAGATTCTTAAAACAGTTAGATTTTCAGGGCTTACGGATGTGTTAAAATTTTATAATTATAGTGTAAGTTTTGATAATTTGCAAAATTCCTGAAGACAAGGAAAAAGCAGAATGTTACTTCTTGACAACACAAAAAAAGCGCTTAATATATAAAAATTAAGAGATGAAAATTAAATCCGGTTTTATTATACAGGATTTGCAAAGTTTTCATTATATGATTAAATAATTAACTTCAGGAGTTTTTTGAGATGCCTATTTATGAATATGAATGTATGGAATGTGGTGAGATTGAAGAAGTAATACAGAAATGTTTTGATAAACCCCTATCTAAATGCAGTCACTGTTCAGGAAAGCTTCAAAAACTTATTTCACAAAGTACCTTTCATCTTAAAGGAACAGGATGGTATGTAACCGACTATGCAAACAAATCCAAGGATTCTTGCATTGCTCAAAAAAAGAAGGAGAAAAAGACATCTGCAACTACTGATAATTCAAGTAAAACCACCAATAAAACTTCATAATAGTCAATCCTCCCTGTCTTTTTTATTATTTGACAAATTCAGGCAGTCTGAAAGAATAAATTAATTATTATTAACTAAAATTCAGAGAAATAAAGTTGTATTTAATTTGTTAACGTATTTATGATTTTTATAAAAATAATTCAGCATAGAGAAAAGGAGAATTTTGCAAAATGAAACTTAGACCATTACAAGATCGCATTTTAGTAAAGCGCGTAGAAGAAGAATCTACGACAAAGGGAGGAATCATTATTCCTGATACAGCCAAAGAAAAACCTGCTGAAGGAGAAGTTGTAGCCGTTGGTATTGGCAGGATGGGCGAAGACGGAAAAAGGATAGCTTTGGAAATAAAAAAAGGCGATAAGATTTTATTCGGAAAATATGGCGGAACTGAGGTTAAGATTGAAGGCGAGGAATATCTGATTATGCGTGAAGAGGATGTCCTTGGTGTAATCGAATAATTAAAGTATAATATAAATGGAGGATAGAAATTAAGATGTCTAAAATAATAACTTATGGCGCGAAAGCCCGTGAAGCTATGCTGAATGGTGTTAAAACTCTTTCCGATGCGGTTGTTGTTACCCTTGGCCCCAAAGGAAGAAATGTTGTTATTGATAAATCCTGGGGTTCTCCCACTGTTACAAAGGATGGAGTAACTGTTGCCAAAGAAATTGAACTTGAAGATAAGTTTGAAAACATGGGCGCTCAAATGGTTAAAGAAGTTGCCAGCAAAACAAGCGATATGGCTGGTGATGGTACAACAACTGCTACGGTTCTTGCCAGAGCGATTTATGAAGAAGGACAGAAACTTGTCGCAGCCGGCAACAATCCCATGTCCATAAAACGAGGTATTAACAGGGCCGTTGAGGTCACTGTCAAAGAACTTCACAACATTAGCAATCCAACCAAAGAACAGCGCGAAATAGCACAGGTAGGTACCATATCTGCAAACAATGACGAAACCATAGGCAATATCATTGCCGAGGCCATGAACAAGGTTGGTAAAGAAGGTGTAATTACCGTTGAAGAAGCCAAGACCATGGAGACTACACTTGAGGTTGTTGAAGGCATGCAGTTTGATCGCGGATATCTTTCACCGTATTTTGTGACAGATCCGGAGAAGATGGTTGCCGCACTGGAAGAGCCTTACATACTAATCAATGAGAAAAAAATCAGCAACATGAAAGATTTGCTGCCTGTCCTTGAGCAGATAGCCAAAATGGGCAAACCGCTTGTGCTTATCGCTGAAGATATTGACGGTGAAGCCCTTGCGACTCTTGTTGTTAACAAGCTGAGAGGTACACTCCAGGTAGCCGCGGTTAAGGCTCCCGGTTTTGGTGATAGAAGAAAAGCCATGCTTGAGGATTTGGCAATTCTGACCGGAGGTCAGGTTATTTCTGAAGATCTGGGAGTTAAACTGGAAAACATTACACTCACAGACCTTGGTAAAGCTAAACGCATTAACATTGATAAGGATAACACAACTATTGTTGACGGTGCCGGTGCCCGTAGCGCACTCGAAGGTCGTGTAAGACAGATTCGCGCTCAAATCGACGAGACCACATCTGATTACGATCGTGAAAAACTTCAGGAGCGACTGGCAAAACTTATTGGTGGTGTTGCTGTCATTAATGTTGGCGCTGCAACTGAGACCGAGATGAAGGAAAAGAAGGCTCGCGTTGAAGATGCATTGAACGCTACCCGTGCTGCTGTTGAGGAAGGCATTGTGGCTGGAGGGGGTGTTGCACTCGTTCGCTGCCTGCCGGCTCTTGAAAAGATGAAAATTAAAGCCGACCAGAAGCTTGGCGTAAAGGTTGTTATGCGTGCTATCGAAGAACCGCTTCGTCAGATTGCAAACAATGCCGGCCACGAAGGGTCTGTTGTGATTGATAAAATAAAGAAAGGCGAAGGAGCGTTCGGCTTCAATGCAGAAACCGCCGAATATGAAGATTTGATAACAGCCGGTGTTATGGATCCTACCAAGGTAGTCCGTTTTGCTCTGCAAAATGCAGGAAGCGTTGCTTCATTAATGCTTACAACAGAAGCTATGATTGCTGATAAACCGGAAGAAAATGCTGGTGGCGGTGGTGGTGCTCCTGCTATGCCTGGTGGTGGTGGTGGAATGGGCGGAATGGGTGGAATGGGTGGCATGGGTGGCATGATGTAATACGTTCATAATACACTCACACAAAAAGCCCTTATGCCTTTTGGCATAGGGGCTTTTTTGTTTGTCAGGAAAGTGGACGAATTATTGAATCTCTTGACAACTTACAGATAAACAAGGTATTAGTTATTTCGTCTACGTCTACGTCCCTAATTTAGTGGAAATCCGTGGTGAACTATTACCAGAATTGGAGTATTTCATGAATTATCATATAAAATTCCGATTAGTTATGTGTTTGTGCGTGATTGCTGCAATTATTGCATTCCCATTTACTCTTTGTGCTGAGGAAAGCGAAAAGTTTGTAGAACACAAGGCGAGTGTTTACTACACCGTTCGGAAAGGAGATACGCTCTGGGATATTTCACACCGGTTTTTTGATACACCATGGCAATGGCCTTATGTATGGAGTGAAAACAGCCAGATTGCCAACCCTCACCGTATTTACCCCGGTGATTGCATACATTTGTTTCAGCGTAAGGATATAGAAAAACTGGTTGACACAAACATAGAAAAAGAGCCTTTATATTATTTTTATTCCTCAATTGATAAAATCGGGTTCATCAAGAAAGAACCCGTTGATCCCCTGGGAACTATCTTTAAAGTCAAAGATGATAAAGAAATGATCAGCAAGGGCGACCTGGTATATATACGGCCAAATAAAGACGCATCTTTTATTCAGAGCAGTAAGTTTACAGTATATAAAACTTTGAAACCATTGAGGGACGGAAAAACAAATTCTTATATTGGGATACAGTATTATCTGACCGGTATTGTTGAAATTACAAAAAAAGAACCGCAATTTGCCGTAGCGAGAGTTGTTAAATCCTTCAGAACTATTGAAGTCAATAATCTGTTAATGCCTTATGTAAAAAGGTCGCCAAAAGTTATACTGACTGAAAGCAAGAAAGAACTTAAAGGTAAGATAATTGTATCAGAGGAGCGTGCAAGTATTATAGGGGATAACACTGTTGCATTTATAAACAAAGGAAGCAAAAACGGTGTAAAGTCAGGGCAAAGCTACACTATATTTTATCAGGAAAAGAAGCGGCTTGATTCGGCAATAAAAGCGGATATTCTTTTGCCGCCGGTTGATTTCGGCACACTACTTGTTCTTCATGCTGAAGAAACAACAGCAACGGTTCTTATTACAAGCGCTGAAAAAAGTGTTTATTCTGGCGCGGATATTTATTTCCCCTTGCAATAAGGGTTCGATAAAAAAT
>JAJSZO010000011.1:7007-9615 GCA_030262795.1 Deltaproteobacteria bacterium
GGCAGCAGGAGTGCTGGAAGAATGAAAGTATAATAATTGCAAAAAGCTACTTACGGTCAGGAAAGAACAATGAAAAGGTCATTAATATATATAGTTCCAATAATTTTTTCCATTGTGTTTTGCAGTCAGGTTAAAGCAGCTATTTCAGGCAATTGTGTGAATTGTCACACAATACATAACAGCCAGGATGGGTCGGATATGGCGACTTATGGAGGCACTTCCGGAGAAAACCCCTGCCTGACACGTGGTGGCTGTGTGGGGTGTCATGCTTATGGTGCCGGTAGTGGCACTTATAACGTCGAAAATATTGGGGGAAGTGAAGTCCCCCAAGTCTGGCACACTGGAACAGATCTTGCCGCAGGGAATTTTAAATACCTTGCAGACGCTGATAACAGGGGACACAATGTGTTTGCTATTAATCAGGAAGGTGATGAAGGTGGTGGCTCCATGTTCCCTCTGCCCGGTTGCGAAGATATTACAGCGACAAACTTTTCATGTGCCGGAAAATATGGATGCCATGGGGACCGTAACGTAACAGACGAAACCGTTGCCATGAAGGGTGCTCATCATGCTGATGACAGTACTATTGACGGCCGGACGACCGGAACAAGTTACCGATTTTTAAAGGGAGTTTTGGGTCTTGAGAATAATGGTGATAATCCGTGGCAAAATAAAAACCCTATCGATCATAATGAATATCAAGGGCTGATAGCTCCGCCTAATGATGCATCGGCTACAAGTCCTGGCACAGGCGGCTCTATTAGCGGTTTTTGTGCCGAATGCCACGACTATCATGACGACTGGACAGAAAGTGGACACCCGACTGATCATTCTTTGCCGAACGATGATGAATACACATCTTATACGACTTACAGCATTATTGCTCCTGTAGCCAGAGTAATTTTGCCAGAAACTCCGTCAGGTACAGTTGCTCCTACAGGGACAAACGATGATATAGTTATGTGCCTTTCATGCCACGGGGCCCATGCCACAAACCATTATAAGCTGATGCGGTGGGATAATCTGAACAACTGGAGCGGCTGTAGTGTATGCCATAAATCAAAGCAGTAAATGAACGACGCGTCTCTTTAAAAAATGAATAAAAAAGATCATTATCTAAAAATTGTTGAATGGTCGGATGAAGATCAATGTTATGTTGGTTCAATTCCTGGCTGGATTGGTAAATGTTGTCATGGCAACAACGAAAAAGAAGTTTATCGTGAATTATGTCAAATACTTGAAGAGTGGATTGAAATTTATGAAGAAGATAATATCCCTTTACCATCAAGTATTGCTTCAAAGAAATTTTGTGGAAAAATATTAAAAAAAATAATTTTACAACCTGATATATCAAGGGCTAACAAAAAAAATCAGCAGGCGCAAGAAGCCGCGCCGCTGATTTTAGGTAGGTAACAAGATGAAGACAAAATTTTTATGCCTGGTAACGCTTCTTTTTTTGGGAAGCAATGTTGGTTATGCGGGAACTTATACTGATTCGGCGCACGGGAATAGCACTTACGGTGTAGAGCGTACAACTACCGCTCAATATGCAACCGGCCATTGTGCTCACTGTCACAAACAGCATGCCGGCATCGACGGAACAGAGTCAGGCCATACAGGCGGGCCTGATAACTATTTGCTATTTAATACAAATCATGTCAGCCAAACAGATAATTTTTGTTACAGTTGCCACGGGGATGGCACGTTCTACACAAATGCAATCACTAACTATAGTTATAGTCGCATTTTTGGCGGTGATACCGGCAATAGCGTTGATGATATCAAAGAGGCTTTCGATCTATCCGGTTCAACCCATGATCTTGCTGATATTCTTATCAAACTTAAAACAGATTGGCCTTCTACTTTTAATGATAATTCAAACCCATGCTCCGGATGTCATAATCCTCATCTTGTTCAAAAAAAAATTAGTTCCAATACCTATAGTGCTGACAAATCAGCTCTATCGCGCCCCTGCAATCACGATGAACTGTGGGGTGATACCGATGGTTCTGTTGATAAGGAAAGAATGGACGAATATCTTGGTGCCAGTGAATATTATCGGGCGCCTTTCTATGTACGCGCAAATTCCGCCTTACAGATTACTACACACGAACCTGACAGGATAAGTCGCCTCTACAGCGAGGCTAACGGATTTAATCTAACCAACTTTGTAGCTTTCTGTTTAGATTGTCATTCATCTTCTATCGGAACCGTAAAGGCTATTGATTGGAGTATTAATGGTGATGTTCACGGAAAGGCTTTTAAATCAGGGGGCACCGATAATGGCAACCGAATGGCTCCGTACACCGCAGATGGTACCAACGGGACTTTGGAAGACACCAATAAAAATTTTGTTCTTTCCTGTATGGACTGCCATGAACCCCATGGTTCCTCAAATCCCAAATTATTAAGAACCGAAGTAAACAAGAAAACAGATATTTCATTTTCTGGTGGGCAATTTAATAACTTCTGCAATGGATCATGCCATTCCTCGACTCACAATGAATCCACTACCTCATGTGCCGAATGCCATTATCATGGAAATAATTTGTAGAAGAAGCTTCCAGCTTCTTAAATCAGCGGCAGGATGCCGCCGTTACTTTTCAAT
>JAJSZO010000011.1:9715-11451 GCA_030262795.1 Deltaproteobacteria bacterium
ATCAAGTTAGATTTTTGAATATAGAATATGAATAGTTTGTGGAATGACAATGATGCAAAAGCTTTTATAGATGATCCAATACAGCTAAGGATTTATACATCCTGGTTATTAGGCCGGAATACCGAGCTGGTGTTACATGGAGGAGGCAATACTTCAGTTAAGGTTAAGAAAAAGAATATCTTTGGAGATATCGAAAAAATTCTTTATGTAAAAGGAAGTGGTGTTGATCTATCATCTATAGAGCCTGCCGGATTTGCTTCTGTCAAACTTGAAGTACTTGAAAAAATGGTCTTGCTGGAAAAGCTTGATGATGTCGATTTGCTCAGGCTTCAACGCACTGCAATGACTGATTCGGACTCTCCGAATCCTTCCATAGAAGCAATTTTGCATGCCATTATACCTTTTAAATATGTTGATCACACTCATGCGGATTCAGTTGTAACAATTACAAATAATGAAAAAGGAAAAGCGCTGATCCGTGAGATTTACAAAGACCGGGTTCTGATTGTGCCTTATGTCAAGCCAGGCTTTATTCTATCAAAAAAAGTTTATGAATTAACCCAAAATTTAGACTGGAGCAAAGTTGAAGGTATAATCCTGTTAAATCACGGAGTATTTACTTTTGCAGATGATGCCCGGACTAGTTATGAGAAAATGATTCATATTGCTTCTATGGCAGATAATTATCTAAAAAAACAGGGCGTTTTTAACTCTATTGCCAAAGCCGAACCTATTGAAAATTTGCTGTCACTGGCACGGATCCGTCATCAGATTTCTGTCGCAAAGAGAGATGCGATGATAGCAAGGCTTGATCAAAGCCCGGAGGCCTGCGGTTTTGCAAATCTTTCTGATGTTGATTCAATTGCCACACGCGGACCTGTGACCCTGGATCATGTAATCCGCACAAAGCCGGTTCCTGTTATACTAAAGAACGATATTGAGAAAGATATAGCCAATTATTCTTCGAAATATAAAAAGTATTTTGACCAAAACACAGACGGCAATCTGACCTGCCTTGATAAAGCTCCGCGTTGGGCTATCTGGCCTGAACATGGTTCAATATCCTTTGGACAAAACCTAAAAGAAGCGGGCATAGTTGCGGATATAGCGAGCCATACCATGCGTGCGATTCAGCTTGGTGAGACCATAGGAGGTTGGAAACCATTACCGGAAAAAGATATTTTTCACATGGAATACCGGGCGCTGCAACAGGCTAAATTGCCAAAAAAAGAAAGCTCTCTTGAGTTGCAGGGCAAAATAGCACTGATAACCGGCGCTGCCGGCGGAATCGGCAGGGCCTGTGCAGAAGCCCTCTATGAACAGGGAGCAGTTATTGCAGGGCTTGATATTAATCCTGAGATTTCAGAGATATTCAATCAGCAGGATCGGGCAGGATTGATTTGCAATGTCACTGATGATAAGAACGTACAGGAAGCGATTGAATTTATTGTTCGGAGTTATGGAGGCATTGATATTCTAATAACCAATGCAGGAATATTTCCTGCAAGCCAAAGCATTGAGCAAATGGATGCTGAAACCTGGAATCAAAGCATGGAAATAAATTTATCAAGCCATCAGAGATTGTTAAAAACATGCATACCTTATCTTAAGCATGGCATTGATCCTGCGGTTATTTTTATTGCATCCAAAAACGTTCCGGCTCCCGGACCTGGCGCTTCTGCCTATTCGGTTGCCAAGGCCGGCCTGACTCAGCTTGCACGTATAGCTGCAATGGA